>URKE01000011.1 GCA_900548285.1 uncultured Eubacteriales bacterium
GTTTCGGCAAAAGCCGAAACCGCGGCGTTAAAATATTGCGCAATTAAAAGTCAGATATCTGCCTATAAGTCGATTGTCGGGCGTTTTATGGTTTATTTACCCGCTTTTAAGCCAAAACTCTCGCGGAATCGTCAACGACGCTCACCGCGGAATCGGCAAAAACTCCGGCGCAAGATTCGTTTCCGATAACCGTTCCCACATTCTCCCGCGGCGTTAATTCCGGCTTTATAACCTTTGTTTGCGGTTCTTCCGCGTTGTTTACCGCGTGAGTTTCCGCGACTTTTACGTATTTAACGTACTCGACTTCGTTGAGTTCGGCGCGTTTTTTCATCGTTTCGTAAACGCATTCGCGCAGATATTTCTGGTTTTGTTTCACGGAAAACCCGTCCTGCGGGAAGAAAGGTCCGTCCACGTAAACGGCGACTTTGGGGCGACGCGAAAACCGACGCTTTTTGAAAACCCGAGTAAAACAGAAAACAGGTCTGCCGTCTTTCGCCGGGTATTTGAAAGAAACGTCCTTAAAGGGGCGAATCCCCGTGTAATACGGCCAGATATGAGCCTCGGGATAAATCATCACAACCTTTCCGCGGTCGGAATAATTTTTCAGCGCCTCGGTGAAGCCTTTCATTCCGTGAAGGCTCGTTGCGATCGGGATTCCGCCGAGCATTTCCACCAGCGACGAAACGACGGGGATCGAAACGGCGTCCGGGCTGACGATTATGTTCGCCTTTTTCGGAAACGTAACCTGACCGGGCGTGAACGCGTCCGCCGCAGCCATAGTGTGATTACCGTAAATATAGTACCCGTTTTTGCGGTATTTTTTAAGAATACGTTTGTTCTTTATCCGCTCGCCGTGAACGATTGTGTTATAAACGGTGACGATCGGAAGAGCAACGATATAATACAGAATAAAAGAGGCGACTTTCCAAAAAGGATTTTTCTTGATATACTTATGATCTTCCGGGAGTTTTTTGGTCTTTATGTCGTTCCCGGCAAAATCGTCGTTCAGTTCGTCTTTATAATACCTGACTTTTTCCATTTTTCATTTCTATAGCCGATAAGAGCATTTCCTCCATCTTTTTCATGCACTCTTCCTGGTTGAAAGAGTTGATAATCGACTTATAGCGCGATTTATATTCTTTAATCAATTCGGGATGTCCGCGCCAGAAATCGATTTTGTTTTTTAAATCTTCAACGCTGTTGAGTTTGAAAAGGTTGTTGCCGTCGAGGGCGAAAGCCCTGGTCGCGCTGCGCGGCGAATCGTTTATCACGGGGACAAGCCCGCTGACGATCGCTTCCAGACAGGCAATCGCCTCGATTTCGATACAGGCGGTGTGAACGTAAAGATCCGCGCCGTGAAGAACGGAGAGCAATTCGCTCCTCGAAAAGAACCTGAAGTCCGCGTCCACGCCGAGTTTTCCGGCAAGTTTTCTGAGCCTGTTTTCGTATGGTCCGCTGCCGGCGAACACAATCTTCGTGTCGTCTTTATATTTACTTTTCGCCACCGCTTTTATGAGCAGATGCTGCGCTTTTTCTTTGCTGTAACGCCCCGTGCAGATAATCGTGAACTTATCGCTGACGCGTTTCGCTTCGACGTTTTTGAAGAACTGCTCGTTTACGCCGTTCGAGATGACGACGGAGTTGGTTTTATGCGTTTCGCTCTCGAAAACGTCGCGGATAAAAGTCGTCGGGTAATGAATAATGTCGCAATAACGGTAAACGTGCTTATAAAAATTCTTATAGACGAGTTTGTTCGCCATTTTCGCATTCATCAGAAAGACGTGCGCGGTGACGTTTTCCGCCTGACAATGAAAACTCGCCGTGACGGGTTTGCCGAGTTCCTTCGCTATTTTAACCGCCATTCTCGAAAGGGAAAACGGGATGAGCAGATGCACCACGTCCGATCCCTCGATGGCTTCTCTTACTATTTTTTCGTCCGCTTTCGCTATCGAAACGCCGTTTTTTTCGACGACTTTGTTTAAAAACTTACCGAAGTTGAAAGTAGGCGTGACGTAATAATTCTCCTTGCCGTTTTTGTCCTTATCGCAACACACAACGCGGACTTCGTGTCCGCGGCTCTTAAGATAATCTATAAGATTCGTTGCGGCAAGGGTTGTTCCGTTATTTTTTTCGCCGAGCACGTCGCATACGATACAAGCAACCATGTTTTACTCCTTTGTTTTAATTTTTCGGTCGGTTGGGTTTTCCCCGGTCGGTTAGGTTTTCCCGGTCGGTCGGGTTTTCCCCGGTCGGTCGGGTTTTCCCCGGTCGGGTTGATTTTCGATCGGGTTAAGGATTTTTCGCCCCGTTTTCTGCCCGTTGCCGACGATATTTTCCTATTCCTTACAAAAACAGTATAGGACGCGCCGCGGTTTTTCACAAGTTTTTCCGCCGACCATTTTCGGCGAACGCGTATACTTATCGGATACGCCGTTCTCTCAAACGAAGAACGGTGTTTTTTGCCACTCTCTTGTTCGGAGAATGGTAGAATTAATCGCTTTAGCCGTTTCGTTTTCACCGACGCTTCACAACCGAAATCAAAAAACCGCCGCGTTGCCGTTATTTTTCCGTTAATTAATGTTGTTTTTATTGCTTTTGTGTGGTTTTGTTATCAGATTGATAAATCTTTCGCTTTAACCCTTAAACGCTAAAAATTAAAGGATTTATCGTCGTTTTTCATTATTTTTGGCGTAAAACACGCGAATTTTATGCGTAAAAGGCAACGCGCAAAGCAAAAATTCTTTTCAAAAAAACAACAAAAAACAAAAAAACCATTGACAAGGGGCGAGTTATATATTATAATGTAACCAAAGGCGAATTATATATTATTAACGTAATATACAATTGCGGGCGTATAGCCGCGGAAAGGCGATCGCCTACGGGAGAATTTCTATGTCGGAATTTTACACGAAAAAAATCGATAAATCACCGAGAATCGACAAACTCAAAAAAGACCTTTTTCTTCTTCCCCCGCAGATAGAAGCGGACAGAGCGGTTTATCTCACCGAGTCGTATAAAGCGACGGAAGGCGAACCGATAACCATGAGAAGAGCGAAGGCTTTTGCTCATATTCTCGACAACATCCCCATCATAATCAGGGACGACGAACTCATCGTGGGATCGGCGACGATCCGCCCGAGAAGTTGTCAGGTTTTCCCCGAATTTTCTTTCGAATGGCTCGAAGCGGAATTCGACACCGTTGCCGAACGCTCCGCGGACCCTTTCTATATCTCGGAAGAAACAAAGAAAACTCTTCACGAAGTTTATAAATACTGGAAAGGCAAAACTTCGAGCGACCTTGCCACGTCTTATATGTCGCCCGAAACGCTCACGGCGATGAAGCACAACATGTTCACCCCGGGCAACTATTTCTATAACGGCATAGGTCACGTCACGGTGGACTACGGCAAAGTTATTACTTACGGATACTCCGAATACATAAAGGAAATCGAGGAAGAACTCGCCGGAATGAGGGTTTCGGACGCAAACTACTGCAAAAAAAACGTTCTTCTGGAAGCGATGCTCATCTCCCTCCGCGCGGTTATCCGCTACGCGAAAAGATATTCCCGCCTTGCGAAAGAAATGGCGGAAAAAGAGCAGAACGGAACGAGAAAAGCGGAACTCCTTAAAATTTCCGAAAACTGCGACAGAGTTCCCGAGTCCGGCGCGAGAAACTTCTACGAAGCGTGCCAGAGTTTCTGGTTTATTCAGATGCTTATTCAGGTGGAATCGAGCGGACACTCCATTTCTCCGGGAAGATTCGACCAATATATGTACCCGTTCTACAAAAAATCGCTCGACGCGGGCATGACGAGAGAACAGGCGCAGGAATATATCGACTGCGTCTGGGTTAAACTCAACGACCTCAACAAGTGCCGCGACGCCGTTTCCGCGGAGGGCTTCGCGGGTTACAGCCTTTTCCAGAACCTTATCGCCGGCGGACAGAACGTTCACGGCGAGGACGCGACGAACGATCTTTCGTTTATGACGATCACCGCGACGGAACACGTTTTCCTGCCGCAACCTTCCTTCTCCGTGAGAGTATGGAACGGTTCGCCGCACGCGTTTTTAATCAGAGCGGCGGAACTTACCCGCACGGGAATAGGTTTCCCCGCGTATTATAACGACGAAGTAATCATTCCCGCGCTTATGTCGAGAGGACTTACGCTCGAGGACGCGAGAGATTACAACATAATCGGCTGCGTGGAGCCGCAGAAAGCGGGCAAAACCGACGGCTGGCACGACGCGGCGTTCTATAACATGTGTCGTCCGCTCGAAATGGTTTTCAAAAACGGTTACGAGGACGGCGAAAAAGTGGGCGTTCAGACGGGCGACGTAGCGGAAATGACGAGTTTCGACGAAGTTTTCGCGGCGTATAAGGCTCAGTCGGACTATATGGTCGCGCTTCTCGTCAACGCGGACAACGCAATCGACGTCGCTCACGCGGAAAGATGTCCGCTTCCCTTCCTTTCATGCATGATAGAGGACTGCGTGAAGAGGGGCAAAACGGTTCAGGAAGGCGGCGCGGTTTATAACTTCACCGGTCCGCAGGGCTTCGGCATAGCGAATATGACGGACGCGCTCTGGGTTATCAAAAAACTTGTTTTTGAAGAGGGCAAATACACCCTTTCGTTCATAAAAGACGCGCTCGAACACAACTACGGCAAGGATATGGACAACGCCGCGGCGGAAAAACTCACCGTTTCGGTGTGCAGACAACTCGCCGAAAGCGGCAAAAAACTTTCCGAGGCGGACGTTGCGACGGTTTACGAAACGGTTAAGAAAAACACCTGCTCCGAGGCCGACAAAGCCGCTTACGACAAACTTCTGAAAGATATCGCGGATCTCCCCAAATACGGCAACGACGTTAAAGAAGTTGACGAGTTCGCGAGAGAGATCGCTTACGTTTACACCAAGGAGATAGAAAAATACTCCAATCCGCGCGGCGGAAGATATCAGGCGGGACTTTATCCCGTTTCGGCAAACGTTCCGCTCGGCGCGCAGACGGGCGCAACCCCGGACGGCAGACTTGCCTACACCCCCATTGCGGACGGCGTTTCGCCTGCCGCGGGCAGAGATAGTCACGGGCCGACCGCGGCTTGCAACTCCGTTTCCACGCTCGACCATTTCATCGCCTCGAACGGAACGCTTTATAATATGAAATTCCACCCGACCGCGCTCGCGGGCGTTAACGGACTTGAAAATTTCGTCGCGCTCGTTCAGGGGTATTTCGACAGAAAGGGCAGCCATATGCAGTTCAACGTCGTCAGCCGCGAGACTTTACGCGACGCGCAGAAACACCCCGAAAAATACAGCGGACTTGTCGTCAGAGTCGCGGGATATTCCGCTCTCTTCACCACGCTTTCCCGCTCATTGCAGGAAGATATCATCAACCGTACCGAGCAGGGAGGCTTCTGATGGAAGATCTCGACGTAAAGGGAAGAATATTCGATATTCAGCGTTATTCCATTCACGACGGCGGAGGAATAAGGACGATCGTCTTTTTAAAAGGTTGTCCGCTCCGTTGCAAATGGTGCTGTAACCCCGAAGGTCAGCATTATAACGTTGAAAAAATGACGCTCGGCGGCAAGGAAAAAATCGTCGGGCAGGACGTCACCGTCGGCGAAATAATCGATATCGTCGAAAGGGACAGAATATATTACAGACGCTCGGGCGGGGGACTTACGCTCTCCGGCGGAGAATCGCTCACCCAACCCGATTTTGCCGTCGCTCTTCTTAAAACAGCCAAAGAACGGGGCATAAATACGGCTATGGAATCGACCGGATTCGCCGATTTTTCGGTAATTTCGCGCTATCTGCCTTATCTCGACCTGTATCTTATGGACATAAAGCATATGAACAGCGCGAAGCATAAGGAATTCACTTCTCAGCCGAACGAACTTATCTTGGAAAACGCGAAGAAAATCACGGACGCAGGCGCGCGGCTCATCGTGAGAACGCCCGTTATCCCCACCTTCAATGCAACGAAAGAAGAAATCGGCGAGATAGCGAAGTTTGCGAGTTCGCTCAAAGGCGTAACGCAGATGCACATTCTGCCGTACCACAGGATAGGTACGGACAAATATAAAGGTCTCGGCAGAGATTATTCTCTGACGGGAATAGAGCCGCCGTCCAAAGAACTGATGAACGAACTTCTCGAAGTCGTTAATTCCTACGGGCTTAAAGGTCAGATAGGCGGCTGACAGTCGGCTGATGGGCGGCAGACAGTCGGCTGATTTTAAGTAACAACCGGCAAACAGTTAATCGGCAAATCAATAACGCGACTTTTTAGGAATTTTATGGAAGAAAAACACTTCGGCAAGGGTAACGACGGAAAGTCCACCCTTTCGTCACAATTTAAAATTTCAAAATCCGATCCGAGATTTTCGGCAATCGGAACTTTGGACGAACTCGCCGCCGAAGTATATCTTTGCCTTGCCGCGAACTCGGATATGAGTTACGGCGCGGGATTTAACATTGATTGCGATGCGGCTTCCGACGGCGATTTCGAAGCCGCGATGAGAGAAGTTCTTGGAGCAATCGGGAAAATTTCCGACGGAATGGCTTACCCGAGAGATTCGCGTTACGCCGTAACCGAAAACGAATTATCACGCGTTAACGAACTTATAGCCGCGCTTTCGCGGTTCGATGAGCAATCCGCAAAGCCTGCGAACGAACTTGCTTCGAGGCTCAACCTCGCGAGGACGATCGCCAGAAGAGCCGAGCGCGAAGTCGTTGCTGCGGATCTTAAATTCGGCTCGCCCAAAAACGCGGCGGCTTATCTCAACGGGCTTTCCGCTTTTTTCGTCGCGCAGGTCAAACGCGCCAACGCGATCGCAAAAGGCAGAGCGAGCGGCGTGACAAACGCGGCGAATACGATTAACGCGGGAAGAGCGACGAACGCGGAAACACCGATAAAAAAATCGACTGACAACGCGATCGACGAAGATAAAATCGTTACAAGCGTGGTGAACAGAGTTATGGATAAATTCGGCATGACCATAGGGCTTGACGAAGCCAAAATTTTAACCGATATAATCGAAAAAGAAGCGACAAGACGCGGCAAAAAAGCCGTCGTTGCGGTCTGCAACGAACAGGGCAACCCGATTTCCGTTCACGTTATGGACGGGGCGTTTCTCGTCAGTTTCGACATCGCCGTGAAAAAGGCTTACACCGCCGCGGCTTTAAAAATGAGTACCAGGGAATTATCCGCGCTCGTTAAACCCGGCGAAACTTTTTACGGGCTTCAGAACGACGAAAAACTTATGATAATCGGCGGAGGCGTCCCTATAATCAGAAACGGCAAAGTCGTCGGCGGACTCGGCGTCAGCGGCGGAACGGGCGACGAGGACCATTCTCTTTGCGAGTACGCGCTCGCGGAATACGCCCGCATTTCAAAGTGACACAGCCCTGCAAAACCATAAAATAAAGGCGATAATCGGCTTATAGCCGCGCTTATCGCATTTAATAATCTAAAACGGAAAAACTAACAACCTTTGATATCATGCGCCGCCTGCGGTTGAAATTTTCAGACGCAGGCGGCATTTCCGTTTTATTATCCGTTTTATTATATATTTGTATATAAAAAATCACTTAATGCTCAAAAATCAACCATTGACACGGGGCAGTCGTTATGTTATAATTTGCTTAACCAAAGGCGATTGCCGGATATCGCCGGGCGGTTGCCGGATATCGCAATATTATCCGCGCCGAACAAACAAAATCAAAAAAAAAGGAGAACAAGTATGAAAAAACTTACTGCGCTTTTTGTTTCGTTGGTTATGCTGTTGTCGCTTGTTACCCTCGCTTCGTGCGGAGGCGCATCGACTGCCTGCAACCACGAACATACTGAAAAAATCGTCACGAGCGCGACCTGCACGACAGACGGTTCGACGATAGTAAAATGCAAAGACTGCGGAAAAGTCGTAAGCAAAACGACGACGCCGAAACTCGGACACGAATACGTCGCGGGATTCTGCGTTCATCAGGGTTGCAAAGACCCGATCGACCGTGACAACGACAGATTTTACGCTAATCTGCTTTGCTCCGTTGCGGATACCGCAAAATACGTTTTCGAGAACTCCGGCGCGATAACTCTCACGAGCGGCGAAAACGTTTACGAATACGATACCGTAAAAATTCTCGGCGGCAAAGCGAAGGGCGAAACCGCGGACGGCAAAGAAACCGACGGCGACAGAATATTCTCGTTCGAGGCGAGAGGTTCGGCGAACGTCGATCTTCGCCTTGTTTACGATTCCGAAAATCTTAAAATCTCCGGACTTGAAAACAACGAAGAAACCCTTTTCGTCAGAGCGAACGCAAAAGCCGTGAAGAGCGTTCTGGATTTTTATAAGGACGACATCATCGGCGCGATAGGCGGTTCTGCCGGCGGTTCGGGCGGTTCGGGCAGCGGCTCGACGGGCGGAATGGGCGGAATGGACGTGAAAACGTATCTCGAAACCATTTACGACGCGATAAAAACCAAGGACGGAACGGATTCCACCGTCAAGAGTATCAATACCGGAATACATAACATAATAGCCTCCGTTTCGGCGATAACGGAAACGGAAACCGGCTACGAAATCACGCCCGACAAGGCTAAAATCAAAGAGTTCAACCACAGCGTGGACGTTCAGACGCTTGAAAACTTTGTCAACAATATGTTCGGCGACAAAACGTTCACCAACCTTTCCACGGTCATAAAACTCGCCGTCAATTCCGATCCGAACCTTACGGACGAAGAGAAAACGACGAAGTACAACGATATTTTGAACGATTGCAAAACGCATTCGATTTACGATATAATCGAAAAGAACTACAAGGAAAGCAACCCGAACGCGGAAATCGATATTGAAAAGACGATTAACGAGTTTGTGGACAACACCGACGGTCTTTCGATAAAATTCTTCACCGACAAAAAAGGCAATCTGCTTTCGGGCAAAATCGTCGCGGATAATTTCAAACTCTTCGGAGATATAACCATTCCGATCACGATCGGCGGCGTAACGAGCAATATCGTCATCAAGGGTTACACTTTAACCGGCAGTTTCAACGTTTCCTTCCTTAAAGAAAAAATCGAAGGCGACGAATACAAACCTTTCGCGGAACTTAAACCCATAGCCGATACGACGCTCGGGGCGGGAACTCACAAAGGTTACCCCGTTGCAGGCAACTGCGTGGATTTCACCTTCAAAACGGACGCGAAAGGCAATATCGTAAGCGCGACTTCGCTTTTCAAACTCAACGAAAATCCCGACACCGGTGAAGCGGAATATTACAAAGTCGTATGCTCCGACCCCATCGCCGTGGTGAGAAAAGTCGAGAACGGAAAAACCACTTACACGCTCAACAACTTCATCACTGCGGATAAATTCACCGTCAACCTCAACACGAAGGTTTACAAGACCGATAAGGACGGCAACAACGCGGTTGAAATAACCGATCAGACGATAATCGATCAGATTGCTTCGTCCGTAAGCCGGATCGAATTTTCGCTCGTCGCTCCCGCCGGGTAACGTTCGCGTGACAACCGTAACGCTCGTTTTTTGACACAAAAATATGCCGCCGCGTTTCCTCGGAAACGCGGCGGCTTTCTTTCTCTCATAGTATTAAATTAATCTTCGTTGCCGCCCGAAAGCGCGCCTTTAAGAATAAACCTTACGATTGCGACGGCAATAAGTCCCACGCCGGCGTAAAACCCGAACACCCCGCCCGACGCAAACGACAGATTCAGAGTGTTTCCTATCGATTCGATAACGGATAAATCGGTAAAGAGTTTCTGCGTGATGAAGTTGCTCGTGGTGAAGATTCTGAACATAACCGTCGGGATAACCACAAGGTTCAAACCCGGCATCCAGCCGAACATATAAGCGAGTTTCATCTTGGTTTTCATTCTGCCCGTGAGCGAGTTTACGATGAGTTTCAGAATCAGATAAGCCCACACCGCCGCAAAAAACACGATAAGCCCGCCGACGACTTTCATTGCGGTAAGCATATAGCCTTTATATTGCTCGGTGATAACTTCGTTGATTTTGTTTTTAAGAAGTGTTCTTATCTGTTCGTAAGCGTCCTCCGCGGTTTCGCCGTCGCCCGCGCTTCCGCTCCCGCTTTCCGACGTCGATTCGCCGCCGCTTTCAATGCTTTCGGCATTTTCGCCGCTTTCGCTGTTTTCGCTGTTTTCCGCCCCGGCTTCCGCCGTATCGGAAATTTTCGGCAACCGCGGGTAAACCGTTCCCAAGGCAGCAACGCTAAAAGAGTAATCCCCGACGAAAAACGGTTTTTCTTCGGCGGAGCCGCCGTTTTGATTTTCGTTGCCGGTTTTGTTTCCATTTCCGTCGCCGTCGCCGTTGTTGCCGTCGCCATTGCCGTTATTGCCGGAATTCAGCGCGCCCGAAAGCATGTTTATAATGATTTTATCCACGGCGTCGTTGATGTTGATGACGTCGTTTTTTCTGGCTTCGATCATCTCGTCAGTGACTTTCGACGAATCGAAACCTTCCATGTTCTCCTCTCCTTCGCCGAGAATCACAAGATAAACGAGCATCTGCGTTACGTTATCTTCGAGGCCGCCCCACTGAGTGTCGATCGCGGCGAAAACTTCGGGATTTTTCTGCCCGTATTCGCTTTCTTCGAGTTTTTTGAAAATATCTTTAACGGTGTCCGTAACTTTCGTCGCCGCTTCCGAAACGGTTTTATCGGTGATGAGAGCGTTGTGTACCTCGTTTACTTTTTCGTCCACGTATTCGTCCGTAACTCCCGCTTCTGCGAGAACCTGCTTGCTGTCCTTGCCCTCGAAAATCTCGTCGAACCCGGGGTTGTTTTTTCTGAGATTGTCAAATTCGGTGTAAACAAGGGTTTTCGTCGTTCCCTTGGTTATTCTCGCCTTAACTTTGTTTATCTCTTCTTTCATCTCGTCGTTCATGATGCTGTCGACGATTCCGTTTAACAGTTTGTCCACGGGGCTGTTGTCTTTTGCAAAAAACGCCTTAAAAAACACGTCGTTGGAAAGACAGAACTTAAACGAGAGTTTAACTTTCTCCTTAGCCATTTCTTCGAATATCGCCCTGATCATCGCCTTGCCGTCGTCCGCGTCTGACGAAGCGTCGCCGGAGCCACCGCCCGTTCCGTCGGTCGCGCCGCTGCCGGCATTATCGCCCGCGCCGACTTTCGTTTCGGAAACGGGAGTAACGGTCGCGCCGTCGGTCGAATTATTTTCTCCGTCGGTTTTGCCGTTTCCGTCGGTTTTACCGTTTCCGTCATCTTTGCCGAAAATCAGATCGACAACCGTCTGATTTATGGTTACGGTCGCTTTTGTTTCTATCAGCGGACCGGAAATAATCCCCGCGATCGCGATAACGCACAGCGCCGCCGAAACGACGTTTAAAATCAGCATCGCGAATTTATACGCGCCTTTCATTTTTCTCTCCTTTATGCCAGCCAAGATTAAAACGAACCGTGTCGGACAAATCTTAAGAATGTAACTCATTATACCTTTTTTCATTATAAATGTCAATTTCAATTTATGAAAAAACCGAGACAGGCGTTTGCCGAACCCGAAGAACCGTCCGCTCCGACCGAAAATCACGCGAACCGACGCCGAAAACAGACCTCGTTTCACTTTTACGTCGTTTTGCCTTGACTTTGTTCTTAAAAAGATATAAAATAAATACGTTTGTCGAAAAACGTCGAACCGGGGCTTGCCGAAACCAAAAAAAGCAAAGACAAACCGCGTTCAAAACAAAAAGGTTTTTCGGCGGAGGATATTATGGAAAACACCAGCAATCAGGAAAAAGCCTCTTTCTTTGACAGAAAGTTCGGTTTTACCGCAAAGGGCAGTTCTCTCAGAACGGAGATCGTCGCCGGTATCACAACGTTCCTCGCGATGGCGTATATTCTTATCGTCAACGCGGGTATGTTCAATGATTTATCGAACGTTTCCTTCGATGCTATTTACGTAACCACGGCAATCTCGGCGATCGTCGGAACAGTCCTTATCGGTCTTTTAGCCAACCTGCCTCTCGCGCAGGCTCCGGGAATGGGTTTGAACGCGTTTTTCGTTTACACCGTTTGTTTTGCTCTCGGTTTCTCTTACGCGAACGCGCTCGTCTTCGTTCTTCTCGACGGCATCATCTTTATTCTTCTCACCGTCACCGGACTTCGTAAAATAATTTTCGAGGCGATTCCCCACGCCGTAAAAGCGGCTATTCCCGCAGGTATCGGTTTGTTCATCGCGTTCCTCGGCTTGCAGGATTCCGGGCTCGTCATTCCGAGCGAATCGACGGGCGTAACCCTCGCTTCGTTCAATCTTTTAAGCGGCTCGTGGGAGAAAGTTATGCCGCTCATCGTTGCGGTTATCTCCATTCTTCTTATCGCGGTTCTTTCCGTCAAGAAGGTTAAAGGATCGATTCTTTGGGGAATTCTCGGCGGCGCGGCTTTATATTATCTCTTAGGTCTTACCGTCCCCGGTTTTTACCAGAACCTCGGCGAAACGATGTCGCTTAACCCCATCGAACCTTTCAAGGCGTTCGGCAAAGAAGCGTTCGGCAAAGTTTTCACCGAAGGTTTCGATTTTACGGCTTATCTCGCAGTCGAAGGTCATTCCGTAGGCGGGCTCGTAATCGCGTTCATAACCACTTCGCTTGCTTTCTGCATGGTAGATATGTTCGACACGATGGGTACGTTATACGGCGCTTGCCGCAGCGGTAATCTTCTCGTGGACAACGGCAAAGGCGAACTCGAAGTTCCGAACATGGAAAGAGCAATGCTTGCGGACGCGATCGCGACCTGCACCGGCGCGGTTTTAGGCACTTCCACCGTAACCACGTTCGTGGAATCTTCCTCGGGCGTCGCCGCGGGCGGCAGAACGGGATTCTCCTCGCTCGTCACGGCGGGTATGTTCCTCGTCGCGCTGTTCCTTGCTCCCGTAGCGAAACTTATACCTGCGGTTGCTTACGGCGCCGCGCTCGTTTACGTGGGAATTCTCATGATCGGTTGCGTTAAGGATATCGAATGGTCGGACGTTTCCGTTGCCGTTCCCGCATTCCTCACGATGGCTATAATGCCGTTCACTTACAACATTTCTTACGGTATCGCGTTCGGTCTTATCTCTTACGTGGTTATCAGACTTTTCAGCGGAAAGGTTAAGGAAATCAAAATCGGAACGTGGGTTATAACCCTTCTCTTCCTTGCGATGTTCTTCCTTACCCACTGATTCGGGTTAACGGGCGACAAAAACTTAATTAAAACGCAAACGCGCAGCTATAAGTCGATTAATCGACTTATAGCTGCGCATATTTTTTTTGCCGGGTTCGGCTTTTTAAAATCTTATCGTCACTTCGCCGTAAAAAAGCCTTTCGCCTCCCTTTAAAACAAGGCTGCCGTCGGCAGCGACGTCTTCCGCAACGGATTTTCTCGATTCGCCGTTTTTGATTACGGTTATCTCTTTGCCTAAAACGATATTCCGCGAGCGGTATTCGTCCACGGAGTAGTCGGCGTAAAGGTTTTCGATAAGCCGCTTATAAAACTCGTCGATATCGACTTCGCCGACGACGCTTTTCAAGTTTATAGCGATATCGGCAAGGTCTTTGGGAATATCGTTGTTCACGTTCACGCCGATTCCCGTTATCGATTTTTTAACGTTTTCGCCCTCGAAGGAGTTTTTGATGAGAATACCGCAGATTTTTTTACCGTTTAAAAACACGTCGTTAGGCCATTTCACGCCGGCGGAAACGCCGTATAATTCAAGGGTTTTAACCACCGCCATGCACGAGGCTATCATAAGCGAAAATGAGTTTTCCGCCTTGCAGGGGTAATAACGGACGAGCGAGAGATAAACCCCGCCGCGGAGAGAGGAAAAACTTCTGCCCTTCGTTCCTTTTCCGCCCGTCTGCTCGCGGGCGATTATCGCCGTATCCTCGCCGAATTCACGCGTTTCGCAATAGTCGTTCGTGGAAGGGAGCGTGTCAAAAATCGTTGTCTTCATTTTCTATAATACCGTCCGTCGCTCTTTTCGCCGTTTCGTAATCGAAACCTTTCGAGAGCAGATATCTGTAACATTTAACCGCGTTTTCGCGGGTTTTCTCCTTGGAACGGAGATATTTTTCGGCAACGCGCGCGGCGGATTCCGTTTCGTCGCCGACGTTTTCCATCGCTTCCGCCATATCTTTTTCCGAAACGCCTTTCCGTTTCAGTTCCGAAAAAATCAGCCTTTTGCCCTTATATTTCGACGTCTGTCTGAAGTATTCATTTGCGTAATTTTGGTCGTTTACGAACTTATAGGCGGACATTTTACCGAGAACGACATCTATTGTTTTTTCCGTATAGCCTTTTCGTACAAGATAATCGGCAACCTGTTTTTTCGTCTTTTGCGAGCGGGAAATAAAGCCGAGCGCCTTGTCGAGAGCTCGCAGACTTTCAGATTCCGCCTGAATTTCATCCAGCCGCCCGGGCGAAATTTCATCACCGATTTTCAATCTGTGGCGCATAACCGTTTCAAGTTCCAACCCGCAATAAAAAGCGTTGTCGAGATAAACATTGCACCGCGTCGGCGTTTTTACCTGCGGTTTTATGTCGGTAATCTTCTTCATAATTCGTCCTCTGTCGTCCTGATCAGCCACTCGAAAAATCATAAATCGTCGTCGTAAACGATATATTCTTCGTCTGCAGAATTAATTTCGGTTATTTCCGCTTTACCGTTCGTAAGGTCGGTAACTTTTGCGGCAAAATCCGCGTTGTCGTAAGGCACGGCGATTTTAACCGTAACGCTGTCCGAAAAGTCGGTTGAAACGACCGATTTTTTTATTTTGTCGACGAATTTCAGAAAGGGTTGATAGCAATCGTAAGGCATTTTGACGCCGTAAACGCGGGAAAGAACGTTTTCCGCCGTTCCTGCTTTTTCGATAACGTCGCGCGCGCCTTGCGAATACGCCCTTACAAGCCCGCCCGCGCCGAGTTTGATTCCGCCGAAATAACGCGTCACGACGACTATCGTATCGAAAAGTTTTTTGTTTTTTATTACTTCGAGAATGGGTTGCCCCGCCGTGCCTTGCGGTTCGCCGTCATCCGAAAAGCGGGCGATTTTTCCGCGCTCGGTTATATACGCGTAACAATTATGCGTGGCGAACGGATGAGCCTTTCTCTTTTCCTCGAGAAAAGCCCGGGCATCATCCTCGGTTTCGCATTTTTTAACGTACGAAATAAATCTCGACCGCTCGATAACCGTTTCGTTTTCCGTTTCTTTTTTTACGCAAAAATAGCCGTTAACAGACATATAGCCCCTCTTTTTAATATTGATAGGTAACGGGATACAAAAATATTTTTACCGGTATAAGAAAAAATCCGCCGCGAATACAAATTATTCGCGGCGGACCGATATCTCGTTATTATTCTTTATCTCCGTCTTTCAGACTGTTGCCGAGGAACGTTCCGAAACCGCTCGTCTTAGGTCTGGGCTGACGGGGAGCGGAATCTCTTCTTCCGCCGAAACCGCGATCTCCGCGTCCGTATTTTCCGCCGCGGTCGTTTCTGTCGCCTCTGCCACCCTTGCGATAACCGCCGAAACGGTCGTTTCTGTCGTTTCTTCCGTTTCTTTCATAGCCGTTTCTGTTATCTTTTCCGTTGAATTTTCTCTCGCTGATGCCCTTATCGTCGGGATCGGTGAGATTGTTGGGGATAATAGAAACGTATCTGTTAGGCTCTTTACCCTCGGAAAGGGTTTTAACGTCCTCGCTTGCGGCAAGAGCAGAGTGAAGAATTCTTCTCTCGTAAGGATTCATCGGTTCGAGATTAATCTTTCTGCCCATTCTCACAGCCTTTGCTTCGAGTTTGTGAGCGAGAGAAACAAGCGTGTCCTCTCTCTTCGTTCTGTAATTTTCGCAGTCGACCACAACTCTTCTGTAATCTTCTCTTCCGGTGTTGGCAACAGCCCCGGCAAGGTTCTGCAACGCGTCCAGAACTTCGCCTCTGTAACCGATTATCGCCGAGGAATTATCGGTGATTATATCGATAACGACTTTCTCGTCCTCTTCGGTGAGATTGCTCTTCGCGTTCACGTTCATAAGGTCCAGAAGTCCGTTAAGGAACTCGACGGCTCTTTCTCCGTCGGTTTTTTTCTCGGTTATTTCGACTTTCGCTTTTTTCGCGGCGATCCCCAAAAATCCCTTCGTGGGTTCTTCGATAACTTTAATTTCCGCCTTGTCCTCTTCGAGATTCATCTCTTTTAAACCGTTTTCAATCGCTTCCTGAACGGTTTTGCCTGTAAATTCCATTGTTATACTCCTTATTTTCGGGGAACTCTTATCTCATTTTCCCGTATTTGTGATTTTCCAATTTTTCCTGTTCGGCTTTCTCTATTTTCTTTTTGAACGATTTTTCGACGATAAGGTTAATCAGCAACGTCGATCCCGTTGAAAGAAGAGAGTTCGTTACCATATAAATCGAGAACGCGGCAGAATAAATGAACGAGAATATACCGAACATAATCGGCATCATCCAGGTCATCATTTTCTGCGTGGAAGCGGCTGTGGAATTATCGCCGTCCACGGAGGAAAGTTGCATCTGCGTTTTCTGAGTTTTGTTCATTATTATCGTCGAACCCGCCATCGAAAGAATGGAAAGAGCGACGAGAATGAACCAGCCGTTACCGTTTTTAAAGCCTTTTTCCTTATATCTGCCGAGGTTGTAAGTAAGTTCTTCGTAATCGGTTTCGCTTATCGTTACGTTTATTTTCTTAGAAAGTTCGTCGTTGCTCGCGGGGAGAGCGGTCGTCCAGGAACAGTCTGCCGCCCAGATGTTTTTAACCCACGGGAATATTACCGAACGCGCATTGTTTCCGTCGCCTTCATACCATTCGGCAGCGGCTTTTCTCGCGCCTTCTCTCACTTCTTCGATTTCCTTGCTCTCGATAATTTTAAACAGTTCTTCGGTGAGTTTCGCTTCCGCTTTGGCTTCGAACGACGCCTTTTCCGTTGCGAAATCGGCGTTTTCGATAATAGCGGCGTAATCCGTTTCGTCCTTATCTTCCGGTTTTTCCTTATCTTTCAGAACACGGTATTTCGCGGCGAGGTCGGGGCAGGTTTCCCAGAACAGAGTTTCGTCCATTATATAGTAAACTCCCTCTTTTTCGGAAATCGCTCCCGCGGTTATAAGAGCGTCTTTAAGCCCTGCGGCTTCCGCTCTTTTTATAAGTCCGCTCTGAACTTCGTTGTCGATTATCTTTTTAAATTCAAAATAATCGGGGTTGAAAGTTCCGTCCGCGCGGATGATTTTTTCGATATCTTTTCCGTAAACGGCTATTAGATCTGCCGCTTTGGTTCTGTCCGCGGCGTAATCGTCGCCGACGACCACGAAACAGCCGGAAATACCTTTCTTGGCGAAGATATTGCCGTAATCGAGATAATAAGCAACGTGAACGTTGCCTTTATCGTCCGTGGTTTCGACCTTTTTGACGGAAGAATTTTCTTCCGCGGCAACTTTTTCTATCGACTGGTTGTAAGCGACTCTCATTCCGTCGAAAATATCTCTTTCGCTGACCTGAGAATAAGAGTTAAACGCGCCGATGACGATAAAGAAAAACACGAGCGTTATGATAGTGGGCAGACAGGCGGAAAACGCGGAATAGCCGTTCTTTTTATAAAGAGCCATCATTTTTTGCTGATAGAGGTCTTTATTTTTGGCGTATTGCTTCTGCAATTTCTCAAGGTCTTCCTTCATGGCTTCCATTTTGAGCGCGTTTTTCTTCATCGAAACACGCGACCAGACGTCGGGAGCCAGAGTTATGAGTTTTAAAATGATCGTAAACAGAATAATACCTAAACCGACGTCCTTCGCAAAACCGATGATCGCGGCTATTATTTTACAGATCCACTCGTATCTGACCGAAATATTCGCTATTTCGCCGATTGACGGAACTATGCTCGTCACGGCGGTCAGTAAATTCGTTAAAAACATTCGACTCCTTGCGATTTAAAAAGACAGAAAGCCCGGAAAAGAACTTTCTTCTTAAATTCGCGGCTTTTACTTTTTCATATTTATCCGCCGGCGATTGAAAATTTCGCCTGCAATTAAAATTTCAGTAAAGCCATTTTATTTTATTTCTGTTGTCCGGAACAGGGTCGAATCCTCCCTTATTGAAGGAATTACACCTTAAAATTCTCCATATCGTAAGGAAAAATCCGACGATAAAGTTATGTTTTTCAAACGCCTCGATCGCGTAAATACTGCACGTCGGAGTGAAAATACAGCCCGAATTCAATCCGGGCGAAACGTATTTTTTATAAAACATGAGAATTCTGATAACTATCCTGTTGATAATTCTCATTTAAAGGTTTTCCTTTTTTTTAAGATAATTCATTTCCGAAACAAACTTCTCGTAAAGATATTCGTCCCTCACTTTGGGCATTATAACTATGCGGTAATTTTTCTTTAAATCCTTAAACGCCTCTCTCGCGCTTGCGCGGAGTAATCTCTTGATTCTGTTCCTCTTGACCGCGTTGCCGTGCTTTTTACTCACGGAATATCCTATTTTGAAGTCCTCAGACGGAAAATACAGCATTGTAAGAGATCTCGAATATACCTTTTTTCCTTTTGAAAAAAGTTTATCGAAATCGCTTTTTCTCTTCAATCTGTATATCAAGCCCTTTTATCAGTAAGAGAGTTTCTTACGTCCTTTGTTTCTTCTTCTTTTAAGTACGTTTCTTCCGGACTTGGTAGCCATTCTTTTTCTGAATCCGTGAACCTTATTTCTCGTTCTCTTTTTGGGTTGGTAAGTTCTTTTCATGATTTTGCTCCTTTATTCAGCATTTGTTTGTCTTTTTTTAATACCTTAAACTTCGCGTTTTAAGACATATGCTTAAGCATTATATATGTTTTTATTTTTTTTGTCAATTAATTGAGTATTTAAATTTAAGAATTTATTCTTATCGGCAGAATAAGATACAGATATTCTTCTCCGGAGTAAGGTCTGATTATGCAAGGCGAAATGGAACTGTTCATATTTATGTTGACGAATTCGTCGCCCGCGGCTCTGAGCGCGTCGCAGATATATCTGGAATTAAACGCAATGCTTAAATCTTTTCCGTCGAGATTGACGATTACGTTTTCGTTTACGTTTCCGCTCTCGGAGTTGGAAAGAATATTAATGTTATTGTCCTTTATGTCGAGTTTTATAAGGTTTTTATTTTCCTTAGCCACAACGGACGCTCTTTCGAGGGAATTCAGGAACGCAAGTCTGTTCACTCTCACCGTCGTTAAAAACTCGGACGGGATGATCTGTTCGTAATTGATGAATTCACCCTCTAAAAGTCTGGTTATGAAAACCGTTCCGTCCACTTCTATCATAAGGCTCTTTTCTTCGGAAACGAAGGTTATTTCTTCTTCGTCCTTATCGAGAAGTCTCGAAATTTCGGAAACGGCTCTCGCGGGAACGACGAGTTTGAAATCGGACGAAGAATTTATAATCTTTTTCTTCGCCACGGCAAGCCTGAACCCGTCGAGCGCGACGCAGGTTAAAACGTTGTTTTTAACCGAGAACAACTCGCCTTTTAAAATAGGTCTGCTTTCGTCCGTGGAGCAGGAAAAAACGGTTTTGTTTATTATATCCTTAAAATCTTTCTGAAGAATGGAGAAAGCCTTTTCGCGGAGATCTTTCTTTATGTTCGGAAATTCGTCGGCGTTGAGTGTGGAAAGATAGACCTCGGACGAACCGTAAATTATTTTAAGTTTACGGTCGTCGCCGATCATGAGTTCCACCTGATCTTCGCCCTCGAGTTTTTTGGTGAATTCGGCGAAGAGTTTTCCCGGGATAACCGAAACTCCTTCTTCTATTGTATCCGATCTGATTGTTTTTTCGATCGCTATTTCCATATCCGTAGCCGCTAAGGTAAGTTCGTCGCCTTTGACGGTCATTTTGATTCCTTCCAGAACGGGATTAGTCGTTTTAACGCTGATTGCTTTAGATACCTTCATTACGGCGCTTGCAAGATCGCTTCCGTTTACCAAAACTTTCATAGATAATTTCCTTTAGTGTATTTTTCTTATTCTCTGTATTTCGTTCCAGCCGGCTTACCGGCGTGTTTCGTTGATTGATTTAATTATTTTTCTTCTTAGTTTAACAGTATTAATAATAAGGCGCGGTGACTTTGTGGACAACCGGATTTTTATTTTCAAAAATTCTTATAACAAGAGGAATTTTAAAAATTGTATTCGGTTGAAAAAACCGTGGATAACCCTTTTTCTTATGTTGATTAAAAGTTGAAACCGTTATTTTTTGTGGGTAACTTTTTTTAGTAATCCGAAAAAATGCCGCCGGCGGAAACTCCGTTACTTAATATTAAACTGTATCTATTATATATAATAAACGAAAAAAAATCAACCGATTAGAGAACCATTTGACAGGAAAAATTTTTTATTTAAGGTATGAGTATATTTATCGACAAAAAGTCGGTTTATATGTGGATAACTTATCGAGTTTACGAACAATATCGGGATTTATGGTGGATAAAGGTGGATAAATGAGGATAAAACGAAAAATATCCGACGTTTAAGTTGACAACTATGTTGAATGATTGTAAAATGCGGTTATGAATAAGATTAAAGAAGCGGAAATAAATTTAACCGCAAAGCAGGAAGAAAAATTTGAAAGATTCTGCAAAATTCTCAAGGAATATAACGAAAAATTCAATCTTACGTCCATAACCGACGACGAGGGAATTTACGAAAAACATTTTGCGGACAGTTTAAAAGGAGAAGAATTTTTCCCTTTTAACGCGAACGTTATAGAGATAGGTTCGGGGGGAGGGTTTCCGTCCGTGCCGCTGAAAATAGCGAGAGCAGACCTTTCTTTCACTCTTTTGGAAGCCACCGAGAAAAAATGCGGATATCTGCGAAACGTCGGCGAAGAGTTGAGTTTTGAGAATTTCAAAGTCGTTTGCGGCAGAGCCGAAGAGTTCGGAAAAAAGACGGAATACAGAGAGAAATTCGACGTCGCCACCGCGAGAGCCGTCGCAAGGCT
Source organism: uncultured Eubacteriales bacterium (assembly GCA_900548285.1). Taxonomy (GTDB): domain Bacteria; phylum Bacillota; class Clostridia; order Christensenellales; family Borkfalkiaceae; genus UBA10281. Next base: position 21,008 of record URKE01000011.1, read on the forward strand.
TAACGTTCTTTGCGAATATTGTATGCCGTTCGTAAAAAAGGGCGGCTGTTTCGTCGCTTATAAAGGCGACGCGGAAGAGGAAATAAAAGAAGCGGAAAAGGCGGTGGAAATTCTCGGCGGAAAAATAATCGAAGTCAAAGATTTTATTCTGTCCGAAAAATCGGGAAGAAGAAACGTGATCGTAATAAAAAAAGAGCGCGAAACTCCCGCGGAATATCCTCGGCTGAACGGAGCGATAAAAAAGAAACCGCTGTGAAAAACCGCCGGAAAAAGAAACTTTTAAAAACCGATAAATAACAAAACCGCCCGATAATCGACTTATAGGACGGTTTTTTAGTGTTGTTTTATTTAATGTCGGGTGTAATTTTTTAATAATAGATAATTTTTAAGCCTTTCTTTCCGGCTTTTTTTATGGTGTAATAAGTGCCTCCTTCCCTTCTTCCGTCGTGATAAGCAAGCAGAAGGGAAGAGTTATCCACAAGATAATCGTCGCGGATGAGCATACAGTTTTTAAAATAAGGCTTCTTCTCTTCGGCGATATAATCCGCGTTCGATAAACAGTCCGAATACAAAATTTTCTCTTCTTCGGAGTAGTTCGAAGTCTGATCCGAACAGGGAATAACCGCGCAGATTTTAACTTTTTTCCCCTCGTTTTTAAGTTCCGTCAGAACCGAAAAACATTCGAGGTCGAAGCCTTTAGCCATTCCGACGAGGAAAATTTCGTAGCCGTTTTCCGCAATCTGCCCGAGATAAATTTTCAGTTTTATTCTGTCGAAGTCTTTCGGGAGAATTCTGTGTCCCGTCACGGCGCACGTTTTGTTTATCGAAAACGGCGGAAGATTGCTTACTATCACGTTGCGTTCCTTTTATAAGTCGGAAAAATTTTATTATCCGGAAAGTTTTTATTATTTTATTATCTGGAGAGTTCCTTTATCGCTCTTTTGTAAATTTTAAACTGAAGTTTAAGGTTTTCGAGAGAAACGAACTCGTTCGGCTGGTGAATTCTGCAATCCTCGTCCGTTTCGGGGCCGAACGCCGCGCCGAATTTCAACGCTCTCGCGTAAGTTCCTCCGCCGATTGCTATCGGTTTTTCGTTTTTACCCGTTTCTTCGTTGTAGATTTTCAGAAGAGTTCTGACCAAAAATCCCTCTTTGTCGTTAAACAAAGGTTTCTGATGAGAGAGAATTTCCACCGGCGCGATGAGTTTAAGAGCCTCGACGAGTTGTTCGCCGTTTAAAAGAGAGGGATAACGGAAGTCAACCGAAACTTTTATTTCGTCGCCGTCAAGACTTATAACATCAGGACTCATCGTAAGATTGCCCGTTTCGTCTTTGAGTTGTTTAAGTCCCATTTTATCCTCAAAGAGATATTCTCTTATTTTTCCGTCGATAACTCCCGCGCCCTCGAGATATTTAACCATTTTTAATATGGCGTTTACGCCTTTGTCGGGCGTTGAGCCGTGAGCGGAAACACCTCTCGCAACGAGTTTTCCGTTTTCTTCCGTAACTTCGTATTGACTCATCAAATCGGGGTTTAAAGGCGCTATAGCCTCACATTTATCGCAAACAACGTTGATTCTTTCGCCGCCGCAGAGTTCTTTCAGTTCGTCGGAAAGAGATTTAAAAGTGAACTTCGCGTGCAAAATTCCCTTCTCGGCGTAGATAACGGGAAAGTCCCCGTCGGGCGAAAAACCGTAATCGGGAAAGCGGGAAACTTTTTCGAAATGATCGATGCACTTCCAGCCCGTTTCCTCGTTGCAACCGAGAATCAGCCTGATTTTTTTGTTCGGAACGTAACCTTCGTCTTTGAGTTCTTTCATACAGTAAAGGCAGACCATCGCCGGACCTTTGTCGTCGGTCGTTCCTCTGCCGTAAATTTTTCCGTCGGCTTCGGTGGCTTCGAACGGAGGATATTTCCAGGCGGTAAGATCGCCTGCCGGAACAACGTCCAGATGAACGAGTATCGCTATTTCGTCTTTTTCCGTTTTACCCTCGCCGAAAACAACTTCGCCGATATAGTTGTCGTAATTGATCGTTTCAAAACCGAACGAGCCGGCAAGATCGAGAAAATATTTCAGCGCGCCGAAAACGCCGTCGCCGAAAGGTTTGTTTTCCGTCGCTTCGCCCTGAACGGACGGGAAAGAAACGAGAGTTTTCAAACTCTCTTTCATTTTTTCAAAATTATCCATAGGGAAATCGCTCCTTATTATCCTAAGCGGAAATCTAAATTTAAAAATTTTAGAAATTCGCTTGATTTTATTATACACTTTTTTTTATTTATGGTAAAATAAAAACACGAAAGTTTTTTGAAATAGAAAAGAAATTTTTCGGTTAGGCGGAATTTTATCGGCCGCGATCGCGGATTTAAACGAAAAAACGAAACAATGACCGGCAAGCAAGGAGAATTATGGAAAAGGTAAGAACGAGATTTGCTCCCAGCCCCACGGGGTTTATGCACCTCGGCGGACTTCGTACCGCGCTTTACGCGTATCTTTACGCAAAACACAACGGCGGCGATTTTATTTTAAGAATAGAAGACACCGACCAGCAGCGTTACGTCGAGGGGGCGGTCGAACTTATTTACAGTTCCCTTAAAGAATCGGGACTTATCTACGACGAAGGTCCCGACGTGGGCGGAAATTACGGTCCGTACGTTCAGAGCGAAAGAAAGGAAATTTATCATGAGTACGCGAAAAAACTCATCGAACTCGGCGGGGCGTACTATTGTTTCTGCTCGAAAGAAAGGCTCGAATCTCTCACCGACGAGAACGGAAACAGAAAATACGACAAACATTGCCTTAAACTTTCCAAGGAAGAAATAGAGAAAAAACTCGCCGCCGGCGAACCGTACGTTATCCGTCAGAACATCCCCACCGAGGGCGTCAGCGAATACGAAGATATGGTTTACGGCACGATAAGAGTCGATTACGCCGATCTCGAAGATAACATTCTGATAAAGAGCGACGGCATGCCGACTTATAACTTCGCGAACGTTATCGACGACCACCTTATGGGGATAACTCACGTTATCAGAGGAACGGAATATCTTTCGTCCACTCCGAAATATAATCTTATGTACGACGCGTTCGGGTGGGAAAGACCGAAATATATTCACCTGCCCACGATAATGAAGGACGCGACGAGAAAACTTTCCAAACGTTACGGCGACGCGAACTTCGACGATTTCGTCAAGAAAGGTTATCTGAAAGAGGCGATTATAAACTACGTAGCCCTTCTCGGCTGGTCGCCCAAGAGCAACGTCGAAAAAATGACGCTCCCCGAAATGGTGGAAATGTTCTCGCTCGACGGAATTTCCAAATCTCCTTCGATTTTCGACGAAATGAAACTCCGTTGGCTCAACGGCGAATACATCCGCGAACTTTCGGAGGACGAATTCTACGCTCACGCTCTTCCTTATCTCGAAAATTCCGCCGTCAACGGAAAATTCGACCTGAAAAAGATTGCGAAACTTCTTCACGGCAGAGTGGAAGTTCTCGGCGATATCCCCGAAAAAATAGACTGGCTCGTTTCTCTTCCCGATTACGATTTCGCCCTTTTCGACAATAAGAAAAACAAAACCGACAAGGAAGTAGCGAAAACTCTCCTGCCCGAGATAAAAGAATGGCTCGAAGAGATAGACGATTTCTCGAACGACGTTCTGTTCTCCGCGCTCAGCGAAAAAGCCAAAGAAAAGGGCGTTAAGAGCGGCTCGGTGTTCTGGGTGATGAGAATCGCTATAACCGGCATGGCGGTAACGCCCGGCGGAGCGACGGAAATCGCCGAACTTCTTGGTAAAAACGAAACGCTCGCGCGTATTGAAAAATCGATAAAACGCCTTGCGGAATAACGGTAATAAACCGATATTTTAAAATGTATCGGATAACAAACACGCGGCTATAAGTTGATTAAACGAATATTTTAAAAAATAAAGCGACCTGGTTAAAGGTCGCTTTTTCAGTGTGAGGACAATAAAAATGCGGCGACCGTTTTTAACAAAAAACGGTCGCCGCATGCGCTGCAAAGTCAAATCAGATAAAGGTCGCGCTTCTGAGTTCGTAAACAAGGAAGCCCGTGTTGAAAATGGACGGCTGAGCGATCATCACGGGAATGTGACGAGTGGAGTTGGAATCCGTCGCGCCTTCGTAACTCTGAGAATAGAACGCCCTCATAAAAGTCTGCCCCGTCGTACCGGAAGTTGAGAAATCCATGCGGACAACGTTGAACGAATAATCGTGATAAGGCGGCGTGCCGAGCATAACTTTTTTAAGCGAGCAGGTCGTCAGATAATCGTAAGAAGAGGAGTTTTTCTCTGCGGAAGCCCTGGTGTAAACCGAACCGGTTACGCTGTTAAGTTCGCCGGAAAGCGGCTCGATGGTTTTGAACGAGCAACTCATGTTCGCTTCGTGCTTGAAGTTTCTGAACAAAAGCAGCATAAGTTCCATGTCCATATAAGCGTTTTTATTGTATTTGCTTATCGTAATGTCCTTTTTCGCTCTTTCGCCGAATTGTTCGGGACTTTCGTCGCCTTCGAGAATTTCGATTTTTATCGCGGCGTCCTTTTCGGTGTAATCGATCGTGGAAACGTAGCGCGCGTTTTTAATCGAATAAGTCGAACCCGACGGATAAGGCACGGTGTTGCTCACTTTTTTCACGGACTTGATCGGTCTGAAACTCGTATTGTAACCCTCGAAAGTCGTTTCCGTTTCGGTAACGTCGGTAAAATCGCGGGATATTTCTTCGTTGCCCGAAATTTTATAAGTCCCGTAAACGGTGAGCGTCGTTTTATAAGTGAAAGTGCCGTCATCGTTAGATTTCAGAACGGTTTTGTAAGACGAGGAAACCGTTTTTCCCGTTTCGTCCGTGGCTTCTCTCGTTTTGAATTTGAGAATAGCGTTTGTCTGAGTTTTGTTCCAGAGTGCGTTTTCTTCAACGGAATACACGCCGTATTCGATAATTTCTTCTTTACCCGCAGGCGTTTCGTTGGATGTGTCCTTATTCCAGTAAGAGCCGTTGAACGCTATCGACGCGGTTTGACCGCACCCCGTAAACGCGAAAACGGCGAGCGCGCACGAAATTGTCGCAATAATTTTCTTTTTCATATTATCTCCGAATCGTTTTATTCTTGGTTGGCATTGATAATTAAATTTATTTTAACATAAATAGCCGAAAAAGAAAACAAAAAAGAAAAGAAAAACAAATTTTCACAATAAAGTTATAGAAAATGACCACAGAATGTGGTATAATCCGAATATATACTTCCGCTCAGCCGCAGGATAGCATGCCGATAAACGATTTTGCGTCGGCAACGTCGGCAAGCGGAATATCGGGGACAAACGAAAAATGATTTTACACGGAGTCAAAACTTATTACGCCGCGATAGACGCCGCCGCGGATCTGGTTGCGGGGCAAAGCCTTTCGCCGGACGAGCGCACGGTGATTTTTTGCGAGGACAAACTCACGCTTTCGATGGAAAAAGCCATCGTGGAAAGGCTCGGCGGAACGTTCAACGTCGAGGTTTTAACGTTCGGCAGATACATCAAAAAAACGGGAACGGACAACAACGCGCTCACAAAAGAAAGCGCGGCTATCGTTGTGAAAAAAATTCTCGGTTCGATGAAAGGCGAACTGAAAACCCTTTCGCGGCTCGCTTCTTCGCCCGCGTTCGCGTTTGAAACGAGCGAACTCATCGCTCAGTTGAAGTCGGCGAAGGTTTCTCCCGACGAACTTCTCCGCGCAAGCGAGAACTGCCCCGAAAACAAAAAAGCGAAAATTTCGGATGTCGCCGCGGTTTTCGGCGCGTATGAGAACTTTTTGAAAGAAAGAGGTTTAACCGACCAGAGCGGAATTTTAGACGCCGCCCCCAAACTCATCGCCGCCGACGAAAAACTGAAAAAATCGCGCGTTATCGTCGCGGGGTATTCTTCGCTTACGCGTCAGATTTGCGACATAATAAAAACACTTGAAAAAACGGCGGTTCGGCTCGACGTTTTCGCCGTCCGCGGAGAGAACGAAAACCTTTACGGAAACGAGGTTTATAACTTCGTGAAGAAACTTCCGTCCGTCGTCATAACGGAAGAAAATCAGGATTTTTCGCCCGAGCAACTCGCCGTTTTAAACGGGCTTTTCGACCATAATCAATTCGCAAAAGCGGGGCTATATAGCGATAAAACGCATATTTTCGAAGCAAGAAACATAAGCGAAGAAATCGAGTTTATCGCAAAAAGAATAACCTATCTCGTCACGTTCAAAGGCTACAGATATTCCGATTTCTGCCTCGCCGCGGGCGATTTGCCGAAGTATTCTCTGCGGATAAAAAAGACGTTCGACGATTATAAAATCCCATACTTTTCGGACGAGAAACATTCTCTTTTTTCTCACCCTCTGGCAAGGCTCACTCTAAGCCTTCTGAAAGCCGCCGCGCGGGGCGGCGACGCAGACGAGATAAGGCGGATAATTCAGAATCCGCTTTTTATTCCCGACAAGGGCGTTGCCGATTCGTTTATCCGCGAAATGACGAAAAAAAGCGTCACGCCGCGGTATTTTCTCGACAGAAATTTCGCGGTTTCGGACGATATGATTATTTCTGCCAAGCGCGACGTTCTCGCGGATTTCATAACGAGATTCAGGCGAACCGACAAAGCGGGCGAGTACGTTAAACTTCTCGGAAGGTTTTACGAAAGGGCGTTCGTAACGGAAAACGCGGACAAAACCAAGGCCGACCTCATCGCGATAAACGCCGGGGAAGAAGCCGAGTTTTTAAGTTCCGCGCTGGAAAAAGTCATCGAAGTGGCGGAAAAAACGGGCGAAGTTTTCGGCGACGACGTAATTTCGATAACGGAATTTTCAAAACTGCTCGAGGCTGGTTACAAGGCGTGCGAAGTGGGGCTGATCCCGCAACTTCTCGATTGCGTTTACGTTGCCGAACTCAAAGATTGCAGATACAAGCAGTTCCGTTGCCTGTTCGCCGCGGGGCTTAACGGCGACGTTCCTTACGTAAAAAGCGACACGGCGCTTCTTCTCGACAGCGACATTTCCGATCTCGAGGACCTTTCGGTCGCGATAGAGCCGAAAATAACCGTCGTGAACAAACGCGAAAAAGAAGCCGCGGGGCTTGCTTTCGTTTCGTTTAAGGAAGATTTGTTCCTTTCTTACGCCAATCTTTCGCCCGACGGAAAACAGAACGTGAAGAGCGAAACGATAGATTATTTTCAGAGTATTTTCTGCGGCAAGGACGGAAAACCGCTCGCGGCGTTCAATTCTCTTTCTCTTCTCGCCGCCGCGGAGAGTTCTTCCGGCAAGCGTAAAGACGTTCTGGAACTGCTCGGTTATATGCGTCTGCGCCCCGCTTTTTTCTCGCTCGTAAAAGACGCGGACAACTTCAAAAACGGGGCTATAGATTCGTTATCGGCGGCTTCGGCGTTTTTGGGCGCGCTTAAAAACGGGGAAAACGGAGAAGAACTTTCTTACGCCGAAAGGCTTCTCGACAAGACGGACGGAAAGATTGTTTTCAGAAAAAACATTCCCGCGGAGAATTATTTTGCGAAAGGTAACGTTTCGGCGAGCAAGATCGAGTGTTATTATTCCTGCCCGTATAAATGTTTCGTTAAGTACGGGCTGGGCGCGGCGGACAAACTCACCGGCGACGTCCGTTCGCTCGATTTCGGTAACGTTCTGCACAACGTCGCCGAAAACTTCGTCCGCAGAATGGAAGAGACTATGACCGCCGAAGAAGCGGAACAACTCGCCGAAGAAGTGATAAAAACCGCCCTTTCCGCGCCGGAGATAGCGAAATTTTCCCGCCGCGGCGACTTTGCTTACGCGCTTAAACTCACCGAAAAAGAGGGCAGAAAACTTTGCCGCAACATTTACAACGAGTTTAAAAATTCCGATTTCAGGCCCGTCGGCGAGGAAGTGTGGTTTTCCGATTGGCAACCGTATAAATCCATTCCCCTCAGGACGAAAAACGGGCTTTTTAAACTTTACGGCAAGGCGGACAGGCTGGACAAATACAAAAATTACGTCCGCATTATCGATTATAAAACGGGCAAAGTGGACGAAAAAGTCAAAGACGAAAAGTTTTACACGGGGCAGAATCTGCAACTTTATCTCTATATGAACGCGTTCGTGCGGAACGGCGAAGAGCCTGCGGGGGCTTATTATTACGCGGTTAACGATTCCTTCCGAAGATCCGGCGAGGACGAAACGCCGATGGCGGGCAAAACCCTTTCTTCCGACGAAATAATCGACGCGACCGACAAAAACGCCCGCGCGAACGGGAAAAGTTCGGTTATAGATTACAAAATAAGCAAAAAAACGGGAAAACCCGGCGGCAGTACTTGCGACGACCACACCTTGCGCGGATATATGAAGTACGCGAAAAAACTCGCCGAAAAAGCCGTTTCGGACATTACGGACGGCGTAATCGTCGCTTCGCCTTACGAAAAATCCTGCGATTATTGCGAATACGGCGCGATCTGCGGTTACGACGAGGAGGCGGGCTATAAGGAAAGAAAAGTTTCTTACGTCAACTCAAAAACGATAGTCGAGGCGGCTTACGGCGAAGATTCGGCAACGATGAGCGAAACCGCCGGAACGAAACCCGAAACCGCCGGAACGAAGCCCGAAACGGATAAAGGAACGATTAAAAAGGATAAAGGAGACGAGAACGATGGCTGATAAATTTACGCCCGAGCAGCGCCGCGCGGTTACGGAAACCGAAGGCAACATGCTTGTTTCCGCGTCTGCGGGGAGCGGAAAAACTTACGTTATGATAGAACGGCTCATCGGCATAGTTCTCGACGGGAAAGCGAAAGTTTCCGAAATTCTTGCCGTAACGTTCACCGAAGCCGCCGCTGCGGAAATGAAGCAGAAACTCGTTTCCGCGCTGAGAAAAAGACTTATCGACGGCGGGGATAATTCGGCTGTGCGCGCCGCGCTCGACGAAGTACCTTCGGCGAGTATTTCCACTATACATAAATTCTGCGCCGATCTGCTGAGAAGTTATTTTTACGAAATCGGTCTCGATCCCGCTTTTAAAATTGCCGACGAAACCGCCGCGTGCGAAATTCAGAACGCCGCCGCGGACAAGACGTTTTCGGAACTTTACGACGCCGGCGACGAGGATTTTTTGTATCTCGTGCGGATTTTCCGTTCGGGCAGAAGCGACGCGGAACTCAAAAAAGTGATAAAAAAGACGGCGGAATTTGCTTTATCCGAGAAAAACCCCGAGGAATTTCTCGAAAAATGCGGCTCCTCGCCCACGGAAAAGGAGTTTGAAGAAATCGAAAACGAACTCGCCGCAATGCTTAAAGAAAGAGCCGCCGTGCTGTTGCCGTCCTTTGAAAACGCGCGGGAAGTTCTGCGCGCCGCCGGCGTTAAAAAGCCGGACGAATATTTCGACGAGGTTGCGGCAAGGCTCAAAGAAATCGTCGCCGCGCCCGATCTTGTCCGTATATCCGCGGTTTGTTCGTCGGGCGTGAGAAAAGCGCCGTCCGTTCCCGGTGATCTCGAGGATGAAAAAAAGGCGTTCGACGACTTAAAAAAGAAACTCGGCAAACTCTTCGAGGACGGCGAGGCGTTGCTTGACGGCGGCGAAGAGTCTGCAAAAGCGGCTTTTTTATCTACGGAAAGGACGGTTAAAGCCCTTTCGCGGCTCGCGATACTATATAAAAACAAATACGACGAAATGAAAGCGGACGAATCGCTCGTCGATTTTTCCGATCTCGAACATCTCGCTTACAAACTTCTTACCACGAGCGAAAACGCGCTCGCCTCGGTCCGCAATAAGTATAAATACGCTTTTTGCGACGAATATCAGGACGTAAACGCCGTTCAGGAAGCGGTCCTTAATCTCGTCGCTCCGCGCGGTTTGTTCATGGTGGGTGACGTTAAGCAATGTATTTACGCGTTCCGCGGATGCAATCCCGATATTTTCGCCTCGAAGTTCGCGGCGTTTGAAGTTTGCGAAAAGCGCTTCGGAAGCGTGATCGCCGTCGGCAAAGCGGACGACGAAATTTATGATAACGTCGGCAAAGCGGACGCCGAATATTACGATAACGTCGGCAAAGCGAACGACGAATTTTGCGATAACGTCGGCAAAGCGGACGCCGAATATTACGATAACGTCGGCAAAGCCATCGCTTTGGCAGAAAATTTCCGCTCCGCCGATGGGGTTTTAAAAGCCGTGAACAACGTTTTTTCCGCAACGATGACCGAAAAATCATCGAGGATAAATTACGCGAAAAACCCGATGAAATCCGGCGGACTTTATCCCGAAAACACGGGTTACGCGGCGATGCACGTCATTGTGGGCGAAAAAGAAAAACGAGAGTCGCCGACGGGCGTTTACGACCTTGTGAGGGACGCGGAAACCGAGGATGAACCCGATAGTTTTTACGAGGGGCTTCTGGTCGGCGAGTTGATCGAAAAGGAACTCGGCGAGCCGATTTTCGACATAAAACTCGGCGATACCCGCCCTGCCGAACCAAAGGATATCGCAGTGCTTCTGAGAAATTCCAAAGGATTTGCGACGGACGTGATAAAAACTCTTTCGCGCCTTAACGTTCCCGTTTCGTCCGCGGCGAAAGATCCCGTGGTCGATTATCCCGAGATTAAACTTCTCATAGATATTTTAAGGCTGATCGATTTTTATGCCGACGATTCGCCGCTTATAGCCGTCATGAAAAGTTCTGTCGGCGGATTCGACGAGGAGGAACTCGCCGCGATAAGGGCGTTCGCTCCGTCGTCGCGATCGCGGTCGTTGCCCGTATCTTCGTCGCTCGTCGCCCCGGAAAACGATGAAGAAAAGCGAAAAACGCCGACGTTCCTCGAGTGCGTCGAATATTACCTCAAAGAGGGAACGGACGAAAAACTGCGGGAAAAAATCGCTCGGTTCGACGAATATTTCAAAAAAATCCGCCTGCTTGCGGAATTCTGCGGCGCGGGTGAAATTCTCGTAAGAATAATAAAGGAACGTTCGCTCGACCTTGAAATTTTAACCGGCAGGCTCGGCGAACTGCGGCTCGAAAGGGTGAACAGATTCGTCGCGGAAAGCGAAAAGGGCGGGGTTAAACTCACCGTCGGCGAATTTCTGAAGAAAATCGAAAATTCGGGCGACGAAATTTCCGTTGCGGAAGCGGGCGGAAGCAATTCCGTCACAGTTATGAGCATGCATTCGTCCAAGGGGTTGGAATTCCCCGTGGTGATAATCGCCGGGCTGGGCAGACAGTTCAACGCCTCCGACGAGCGCGACGTTCTGCTTCTTTCCAAAACCCGCGGGTTCGCGCCGTATTGTTACGACGAACAGGCGATGACGAAAAGCACCACGCTCAAGCGCGAACTCGTCAAAAACGAAACCCGCCGCGCCACCGCCCGCGAAGAACTCAGGCTTTTATACGTGGCGATGACGCGCGCGCAGAGCAAACTTCACCTCGTGACGAGCGCGGAACTCCCCGCCGAGAGAAACGAAACGACCGCCTCTCTCGCGCGGAAATTCACGGACTATTTTTCGCCTTGCGATATGCCCGTCGTAATCCACGACAAAGCGGACATAAAAACCTTCGGTCGGGCGGGCGAAACGAGGAATATTCTCGTGGGCGAGGCGAGGGAATCGCTTAAGGAAAAAATATCCGAAAGCGTTTCGTTCCGTTATCCTTTCGAGGCGGACACCGTTCTGCCCGTCAAACGCGCCGTAACGAGTATTTCGGAAGAAATGTCCGAAACGAAGCCCGTTGTTTTCGGCGTGGACGGCGACGACGTTTACGAGGATAATTACGACGATTTTTATGACGATTTTTACGACGATACCGAATCCGCCGGGGATTCGCTTTCCGGCGACGCTTCGGACGGCAATAAAAAAGGCAAAATCACCGTCGGAAAAGGCAAGGCAAACGAACGCGGAACGGCATATCATAAATTTCTCGAGAATCTCGATTTTAACGCAAAAAGCGCTGATAACGAACTTATACGGCAACTTTCGCAAGGCGTTCTCTTGCCGGAACAGGCGAAACTGCTCGATAAAAACACTCTTCAAAAAATCGTGAACAGCGGAGTTTTCGCCCGACTTGACGGCTATAAAATTTATCGCGAACAACCTTTCGTCGCGGGGTTTTCGGCAAAGGATGTCGGCTACGAAAAGGCGGAGGGCGAGATTCTCGTTCAGGGCATAATCGATTTGCTTGCCGTTAAGGGCGACGAGGCGATAATTCTCGATTACAAAGCGACGGGAAAGAGCCGCGAGGAAATGCTCGGAAAATATAAAACGCAACTCGAAATTTATAAAAAAGCCGTGGAAAAGGTTATGAAACTGAAAGTTAAAAAGACGATTTTGTTCAACGTTTTCACGTGCGAAACGGTCGAAGTCGAATAAAAGTCGCCGAACTTTACGAAAACAGACAAGCCGTCCGCCGGAAATCGGAGGCGGACCGACAAAAAAGACAAGCCGCCCGCCGGAAATCGGGGCGGACCGACAAAAACGACAAGCCGCCCGCCGCGAAATTTTCGCGGCGGGCGGCTCTTTTCTCAAAGAAACAAATCAATAAACGAAATAAATCACTTTGTATTTTCCGTCGTTCACCATTCTGGTCACGGCGCGTTTGAGTTTTCCGCGCGTTTCCTCGGGCATCGCGCCTGTTTTTCTGTTGATTTCATCCAGCATGAGTTCGCCGAGCGGTCTGCCGAAAACCTTCGCTTCCGAAATTTTCCCGTCGCGCGTTTCTTCGGAAATGAAATCGATGAAGTCCTCGCACTGTTTTTTCGTGCCGGAAATCGGGTTGACCGAGGCTTTAACCCCCACTTTCACGACGTGCAGGCTCTCGGTTTCGGCGGTCACTCTCACGCCGTAACGATTGCCTTGTCTGACGAGCGTCGGCTCGCCGATCTCCACGTCCTTTCCGGACGGCAGAACGATTCCGTAACCCTTCGCGTCGGCGTCCTCCAGCCCCGAACGGATGCGGTCGTATTCCCACTTTGCCTTTGAAAGATCTCTCACGAAACTCATCAACTTATATTCGCCGTCTATCGTTTCGCCGCACGTTTCGCTTATAACTTCGTAGAACAAATTTTTGTCGGCGTTCACGGTTATCGTAACTTTTCCTTCGCCCGCGTCCGATCTCACGCCTGCGGGGATCAGTTTATCCACGCCGGCGAGCGCGTCCTCGAGCATATAGGCGTCCTTCATTTTTATCATATTCGCCGCGGCTTCCTTAACGGCGGTGATAATCTCGCTCACAACCTTGTTTTCGCTCGGCAGGGCGCAGAGCCAGTCGGGCAGTTCCACGTCCGCCGACCTTATCGGAAATTCGGACAACGCCTTTTCCATAACGGCGGTGAAACCCTCTTCGCCGCAGTTTAAAACGTCGAGCGGAACGACCGAAACGCCGTATTTTTCTTCCAGAGTCTTTTTCAGTTCCGCAGTCGCCTTGCTCGTCGGCGCTTTGCAGTTAAGGCAGATAACGAAGGGTTTGCCTATGTTTTTGAGTTTTGCAACGGTCATTTCTTCCGCTTTTTCGTAGTTTTCGCGCGGGATTTCCGTTATGCTTCCGTCGGTGGTGACGACCACGCCTATCGTGGAATGTTCCGAAATGACTTTATCCGTGCCGAGTTCCGCCGCTTTTTCAAACGGGAGCGGCTCGCTTTGCCAGGGCGTCTGAACCATTCTCGGTTCGCCGTTTTCTTCGTGACCGATCGCGCCGTCCACCATAAACCCCACGCAGTCGATAAGCCTTGTTTTTGCGGTGGTTTTGCCGAAAGTTACTTTTACGGCTTCGCCGGGAATGAATTTCGGTTCGGTTGTGGTTATTGTTTTGCCCGCGCCGGACTGCGGAAGTTCGTCGGTGGCGATCTTCTTTTTGTTCTTGCCCGTAATATTCGGCGTTATCAGAAGTTCGGCGAAGCGTTTCACGAACGTGGATTTGCCCGCTCTCACCGGTCCCACCACGCCAACGTAAATATCTCCGCCCGTTCTCTTGCTTATATCGCTGTAAATATCGTATTTCTCCATAAAAACTCCTTGCGGCATTTCGCTTACGATATTATTCTATTATCGAAGGCTGCCCGATATGCTTTCGCGGCGTGAAAACTTATCGGGCGGTATGCCAGACAAGAATAAAACGAACCGTGGTCTGACGGCGAGTTTTTGACTAATACATCGTTACGCTCGCGGCTTATACGTCAAGTATTAACCCGTTCGCGTGCCTTGTCTTAGCCTAAAAACTCGCCGCCAGACTCGCAAGCGACCAAAACGCCGATATTTCCGATGATTTTTGGCAAAGGCGAACGCAGATGTACTTGCCGTACTTCAAGCGAGAATTTGACAAAAAGCGCGGAAATTGCGGCGTTTTGGCAAGGTTCGTTTTATTCTTGGCTGGCATAAAAACCGCTTCCGGAAAATTCCGGAAGCGGCGCGAGCCGAAAAATTATTGAATTTCGACGTTGTGGGTAAGTTCTTTCTTGGGTTCTTCCTTGGGGATTTCGATGGAAAGAATACCGTTTTCATACTTAGCCTTGACGGATTCGTTGGAAACGTCGCCCACGTAATAACTTCTCGAAAGGGAAGAAGAACGTTCTCTTCTGATGTAGTTATGCTTTTTGTCCTCGTCGGTTTCGGTTTTTTCGGCAGTTATCGTAAGGTAGCCGTCCTTAAGCGAAACGTTCACGTCCTTTTTGTCGAACCCGGGGATTTCCACGTCCATTACGTAACCGTTTTCCGTTTCTTTTATATCCGTTTTCATCGTGTTGAACTTTTCCTCGTAAAACATAGGTTTAAAGAAACTGTTGAATGCGTCGTCAAAAAAGTCCAGATTGTTGTTTTCGTTATTCCTTCTTACTAAATAATTTCTCATAATATAATCTCCTTTGATATGTAATCGATTTTATTTGTTTTCGGGTTTTAGCACTCTTTGTTTTTATCTGTTAGCACTCTAACCTTTCAACTGCTAACAGTATAACACCGTTTCTTCCGTTTGTCAATACCTTTTCTGTTAAGATTTGGTGAAAATTTTGGCAGTGGTATTATATAGCGTTTTCAACAAAGTTTCTTTGCCGGCGGAAAAACGGTTGACATAAACGGGTTAAAAACATTATTATATAGCCATGAAAGAATCAAACGATAAAAAAGCGTTGTTTTTTGATTTCGACGGAACTTTGTGGTTCGGAAAATATGGCGACAAAACGCTGGAAACGCTTAAAAAACTTCACGAAAAAGGCTATATTCTCGTTTACGCTTCCGGCAGAAGTCGCGGGAACACCGATTTTGAGTTGATAAAGGATTTGCCGTTCGACGCGCTCACTTTCGGCGGATGCGAAGCGGAAATCGACGGGAAGATAATTTATCGCCGCGATTTTTCGAGAGAACAAGTAGATTATTTGCTTAATATGCCCGAAAAATACCTGCGGCGAACGGTTTTCGAGGGTGTGAAAGGCTTTTATAAGTATCGCGGAACGCTCCCGCGCTATCTCGGCGAAGAAAAAGACGATATGGAATTTCTCCGCGACGTGGAAAATTACCCGCTGTCGAAGTTTTCCACGATAAAATTCGATAAAGAGGACGGCGGGTTTTATCCGATAGACTCCGAAGTTATCGAATATCTTAAAAAAGACTTTTTCGTTGTCGATCTCGACCATTATATCGAGTGCATGAACAAAGGTCACGGCAAGGACGTGATGATAAAAAAAGTCTGCGAATATCTCGGAATAAAACGCGAAAACACCTATTGCTTCGGCGACAGCGAGAACGACCTCGCGATGTTTAAGGCTGTGGAGTGCGGCGTGGCGATGGCTCACGCGCCCGACTGCGTTAAAAAACTCGCGAAATACGTCGCTTCTTCCGATCTCGACGGCGTTTACGAGGCGGTTTACGCGCTCGGTTTGTTATAATGACGGCAATCGTACCCCGCCGAAAAGTAAATAACGCGAAAAAGGTTGCAACTTCGGGCGAATTGTATTATAATGATATACGTATAATAATATACGCATAATAATATTATTATCGTTATTATCTTGTCCGCTCGCCGCGGTTAAAAACTTCGCGGTTCGGAAAGGAAAACAAAATGTTACAGAATTTGCTTAATACGGACGGATTTATCTTCAACGGTAAATTCCATACGAATCATATACAGATAGGCAGTTTCTCGGTGTATTATTACGCTATCTGCATCGTTACGGGGATGATTCTCTGTTGCCTTATCGCCGCGCCCATGTTCAAACGCAAGGGCGAAAATCCCGATCTTATTCTGGATTTAATGATAGCGATAGTTCCGAGTTGTATCGTCGGGGCAAGGCTCTGGTACGTTATTTTCGATATAAAAACGTTCATCAACGCCGAAAACCCTTTCCTTGCGATTATCGATATCCGCAACGGCGGACTTGCGATTTACGGCGGGCTTGCCGCCGGCGCGCTCGCGATATTCGTAGTGTGCAGAATCAAGAAGATTTCCGTTTTAAAGGTTTTCGATCTCGCCGCGGTCGTCGTTCCGCTCGGGCAGATGGCGGGCAGATGGGGCAACTTTTTCAATCAGGAAGTTTACGGGCAGAAAATAACCGATCCCGCCTGGCAGTTTTTTCCGTTCGGCGTGCAGATAGGCACTCCGACGAATTACGAATGGCATTATGCGCTGTTCTTTTATGAAGGAACGCTCAATTTCCTGCTTTTCCTTGTTCTTTATATAACGTTCTGGAAGGCGCGGACGAAAACTTACGGTTACGCCACAGGCGGTTATTTCATAGGTTACGGCATAATCCGCGGAGTTTTGGAGCCGCTCAGATCTTCGGAATATAACCTGCCCCTTTTCGGCAAGGAAACGTCGGTTCCCGCGATGACGCTTTTTTCGATTATTCTCGTCCTCGGCGGAATTATTCTTATCGTGGACACACTCCGCCGCGACGGAAAGATAAAAGTGCGGTTCGTCGACAATATAAAAGCGAAGTTTGCGGAAAGAAAAGCCGCAAAAGCGGAAACGCGCAACGAAAATCTTGCGACCGGAACGGAAAGATCGCTCGATGACGAAAACCCGACCGACGAAAAAACCGACGAAAAAACCGGCGAAAAAACCGGCGATTCAGACGAAACGAACAGAGCGAACGATAAAAACAACCCAAAAGACAAAAAAGACCTTCCCGATGACAGTCGGGAGTAAAATAAACGAATAAAACTCTTATCAAAGGAGAAAATCAATGAGTAACAAAAATAAAAAGACAAATTTGCTCGTATTGAGCGTGGTGGCGGTCGTCGCCATGGTAATTCTTTCGGTGGTGGGATTCGTTCTTGCCATGACAGGCGTTTTCGCCGTGAATGAATTTCTGCTCGGATTTATGATTCTCACGGCAGGGCTCGGAATAGTGTTCTTCGTTTACGGACTCGTCGTCAAAGGCGGCTACGAAACGGCTACGGGATATATTCTTTTCTGCATCGGACTCACTCTTTTATTCGTCGCGATCAAACTTGAGTGGTACGGAATCCTGATTATAGACGCCGCGCTTCTGCTCATCGGTCTTGCCATTCTCATTCTGCTCAAATCGAAGAGCATGATTGTGGAACGCACGGACGAAAAACCCGGCTATAAGTCGTTTTACGAGCAGAAAGCCGAAAAAGACGCGGAAGAAAAAGCAAAGGAAGACGCCGCGCCCGAAATAACTTTCAAGCATCCTTCGGAAGAAATTTTAGACAAGAAAGACAAAAAAGACTGATTAAAATTTTGCGTTGATCGTGCGCCCGCGCGGAAACTTTCCGCGCGGGCGCAGGTAATGCTGATTATTCGGAGAACTATGGAAAAAAGAAATTTAACTCTTCTCACGGACCTTTACGAACTCACGATGATGAACGGGTATTACCTCAAGGGTAAAACGGACGAAATCGCCGTGTTTGACGTGTTCTTCCGCAGAAAAGAACTCATCACCTATTCCATCGCCGCAGGGCTGGAGCAAGCCGTGGATTATATCCTCGGTCTTTCTTTCGGCGAAGAGGAAATCGCTTATCTTCGCGGGCTTAACCTGTTCGACGAGGGTTTTCTCGGATACCTTAAAAACCTGAGATTCACGGGCGACGTGTATTCCGTTCCCGAGGGAACGATGGTGTTCCCCGGCGAACCCATTCTCACCGTAAAAGCGCCCGTCATCGAGGCGCAACTCGTTGAAACGGCGATTCTGAACATAATAAACCATCAGACGCTCATCGCAACGAAGTCCGCAAAGGTTTGCAACGCCGCCAAAGGCGACAACGTTATGGAATTCGGCTTAAGAAGAGCGCAAGGACCGGACGCGGGCATTTACGGCGCGCGCGCCGCGATAATCGGCGGGTGTAATTCCACGTCGAACGTCCTTGCGGGCAAAATGTTCTCCGTTCCCGTTTCCGGCACTCACGCGCACAGTTGGGTTATGAATTTTCCGAGCGAACTTGAAGCGTTCAGGGCTTACGCGGAGATTTATCCGGACGCGACGCTTCTGCTCGTGGACACTTACGACACGTTAAAAAGCGGAATCCCGAACGCGATAAAGGTTTTCGACGAACTCAAAGCGAAGGGCAAAAAGCCGCTCGGAATAAGAATAGACTCGGGCGATCTCGCCTATCTTACGAAAAGAGCGAGAAAAATGCTCGACGAAGCCGGTTATCCGGACGCGATAATCTGCGCCTCGGGCGATCTGGACGAAAAACTCGTGCAGAGCCTTAAACTTCAGGGCGCGAAGATAAACAGTTGGGGCATCGGAACCAAACTCATCACGAGCGAAGACATGCCGTCGCTCGGCGGGGTTTATAAACTCGCCGCCGTGGAAGAAAACGGAAAAATCGTTCCGAAAATCAAGGTTTCGGACAACACCGAGAAGATTACCAACCCCGGTTTCAAAACGTTTTACAGAATTTACGACAAAACCACGGGCAAAGCGGAGGCCGACCTCATCGCGCTTCGCGGCGAGAAAATTAATTTTTCCGAGCCGCTCACGCTCTATCACCCGATCGAACGCTGGAAAAAGATTACTTTTGAAAATTACACCGCGCGCGAACTGCCCGTGCAGATAATCAGGAACGGCAAACTCGTTTACGATATGCCGGATCTGAAAGATATCAGAAAATACGCGGCGGAAGAAATGGATTCGTTCTGGGACGAATATAAACGTCTTGACCAGCCGCACGTTTACAAGGTCGATTTGTCGGACGAACTTTACGCGCTCAAATCGGATATGCTCGACAGGGTAAGGCGCGGCGAAAGCGTCTGACGAATTTTACGCTCTGCAAAAAAGGAGATTTTTCTCTGCAAAAAGGAGATTTTTTATGTGGTACGCGGTCATAGCGATACTCGTTCTTATTCTCGATCAGGTCACTAAGGTCGCGGTCGCCGCGGCTTCGGGCGTAACGCCGGGGACTTTGGGTAACGAAAAAGTTCTCGTGAAAAAGTTGATCGACGGATTTCTGGAAATAGAATACTGCGAAAACAACAACGGAATGATGGGCATTTTCAGTTTTCTGAATAACGGAAGGCTCGTATTTATCATCGCCACGGTGATTATCCTCGCGGGGATAACCGTTTATCTGTTTCTCTCGAAAAATCGCGGGAAATGGCTTAACACCGCCATCGCGCTCATAATTTCGGGCGCTATCGGCAATTTTATCGACCGTCTTTTCACCGACGGCGGTTACGTCAGGGATATGATTCACGTCATAATCGATTTCGGTAACGGCGAGATTTTCCCCTATATTTTCAACGTTGCCGACATATCTCTCGTCGTGGGCGCGATTATGCTTATAATCGAAATACTGTTCATAAACAAGGACGCGGTTTTTATGACGAAAAAACGCCGCGAAAAAATTGAACGCAGGCAAGCCGAAGCCGCCGAAAAAATCGCCGAAGCGAAAAAGGTCGTTTCCGAAAATCTCGACGCGGAATACGTCGACGCGGAGAGCGACTTTGAAACTACGGGCGTAGGGAACGCGAACGTAAACCCGAAAACGGACGGAACGGGTACGGGAAATGGAGACTAAAACCATAATCGCCGAAAAATCGGAGCGGCTCGACGTTTATCTTTCGGAAAAACTCGACAAAACGCGTTCGGCGGTTAAAAAACTTATCGAAGATAAAAACGTCACGGTGAACGGAAAGGTTGAAAAGGCGGGCAAAACGCTTAAAGAGGGCGACGAAATAACCGTCGTTCTGCCCGATCCGGTAAAACTCGACCTCGAAGCGGAGAACATTCCGCTCGACATAATTTATCAGGACGAAGATATCGCGATAATAAACAAACCGCAGGGCATGACCGTCCATGCGGGCAACGGCGTTCACGGGTCCACGCTCGTAAACGCCCTTTTGTATCACCTCGATTCGCTCAGCGGAATTAACGGCGTGATCCGCCCGGGAATCGTCCACCGTATCGACAAGGACACCTCGGGTTTGCTCGTCGTGGCTAAAAACGACGCGGCGCACGTTTCGCTTTCGGAGCAGATCAAAAACAAAACCTGCCGCAGAATTTATCTCGCGCTCGTCGAGGGCGTCGTTAAGGAAAACGACGGCGTTATCGATACTTTCATCGGCAGAAGCGACAAAAACCGCACGATGATGGCGGTTAAGTCGGACGGCAGGCGCGCCGTAACGCATTATAAGGTTATCAGACGGTATAAAGACTACACGCTTATGGAGTTTTCGCTCGAAACGGGCAGAACGCATCAGATAAGGGTGCATACAAAATATCTCGGACATCCGGTGGTCGGCGATCCCGTTTACGGCTATAAAACGCAGAAATTCAGGTTGAACGGACAACTTCTGCATGCGTTCAGGCTCGAACTCACTCACCCGAAAAGCGGCGAAAGAATGGTGTTCGAAGCCCCCCTTCCCGATTATTTCCGGGCGGTTCTGGCAAAACTCGATTCTTCGCAGAAACAATAAATTTTTCAAAAAACAAGCCCTTGCAATTCATTTTTTGAATTGCGAGGGCTTTTCGTTCGCTACGTATGATTATTTTTTCGCCGCGTCGGTCTGTTCGTAAGAAACGCCGCGGTTAGCCTTCATGATCGCCGAGCAGAAATCGTCGAATTTATCGGGCGAAATGACAACGTTCAAAGTGCTTTCGTCCTTAAAAACCATAACGAGGGTGTTTTGCCTTACGTTTTTAACGAGCGAATCCACTTCCGCGATTTTATATTTGTCGCTTAAAAACCCGAACGCCACCTTCATATCCTTTTCGCCCACGAAGTAATAGGACGACAAGATTGCCGAAGTTACGAACGCCGCGAAAACTATCGGCAGGATAAGGCAGAGCGCGATTCTTATATAATCGTAAACCGAAAGGCTTATCGGGTTGCCGACGGAAATTATCAGTCGATAAAGATTCCACACGAAGCACACCGCCGAAAGCAGATAAATCGCGCCGAACAACCAGTACAGATAGGTTTTGTATTTATATTTGAATTTCATTCCGTTCACCTCTTAAAAGCCGTGATTTTTAAAAGCCGCGATGCCGTTTGCAACGTCGGGATATCGCTTATTATCGTTTATATTATACTTTATATTTTATCAAAGGTCAAGGTTTTATTCTTGTCTGACATCGGAGTTACAATTGAACGTAAAATAATTTGCTAAAAAAGGCATAATGTGATAAAATACGGCTATGAGTATTTTAGAAATCAAGGGGCTTACCCACAGATACGACGATCGGGACTTGTTCGTCAAATCCGATCTTACCGTAAACAACGGCGAACATATAGGCGTTGTAGGGCTTAACGGCGCGGGCAAGTCCACTTTCATTAACATTATCGCGGGCAAACTCGTGCAGGACGAGGGTGAAATCAAGCGTATGCCGCGCATGCGCATAGGCTATCTCGATCAGCACGCCACGCTCGATAAGTCGCTCACGGTTATGGAATATCTCCGCGGCGCGTTTTCTTATCTCGACGAAAAGAACGCCGAACTCGAAAAAGTTTACGCCGATATGTGCAATGCCGATGGCGACGAACTGGACGAAATGGTCAACCGTTCCGCCGTTTTGCAGGAAGAACTCGACGACGCGGGCTATTACGATCTCGAAGCGCAGATCAAGAAAATCGCCAACGGACTGGGTGTGAACAAGTTCGGTTACGATACGATAATAGGCAATCTTTCGGGCGGGGAGCGAGCCAAGTTAATGCTTTCCAAACTTCTTCTCGAAGGGCAGGATCTCACGCTTTTAGACGAACCGATGAACTTTCTGGACGTGGAGCATATCGAATGGCTGACGAAATTCCTTAACGCCTACAAAAAGACCTTCCTCGTGATCTCGCACGACACCGTGTTTTTAAATAACGTGGCGAAGATGATCGTCAGCATCGAGAACGGAAGAATCACGAAATTCACCGGCAATTACGACCAGTTTCTGGTCAAACGCGAAATTCTCAACAAGCAATACGAGGACGAATATAACCGCCAGCAAGCGGAAATCAAAAAGTTGCAGGATTATATCGATCGCAACAGCGCGCGGGCGTCCACGGCGGGCATGGCTAACTCCCGCAAAAAGATGCTCGACAGGATCGAACGCATGGCGAAACCCGTCACCGAGCGCGATTGCAGTTTTAAATTTCCTTATATCGATCTCAACACCAAGGATATGCTGATCGTGAAGTCGCTTAAAGTGGGCTACGATTTTCAACTTATCCCCGACGTGAGTTTTCATCTCGGCTCGACCTCTAAAATCTGGATTCGCGGCACGAACGGCGTGGGCAAGACTACGCTTTTAAAAACGCTTATGCGGAAAATCCCGAGTCTCGGCGGATCGTTCAATTTCCACCCCGCGGCGAAAATCGGTTATATAGAGCAGGAACTCGGCTTCGAGAACGGCAATCTTTCCGCTTATAACGTTTATCTCAACGCTTTTCCGCGCTGCTCGCAAAAGGAAGTCCGCTCGGCTCTCGCAACGGTGGGGCTTGCGGGCGAACTCGCGGTGAAACCCGTTTCCACCCTTTCCGGCGGCGAGATGATGCGGCTTAAACTTGCCGTTTTGTGTAATTCGCCGTCCAACATTCTCATTCTGGACGAACCGACCAACCATCTCGACGTAAAGGCGAAAAAGGCGTTAAGGGAAGCCCTTATGAATTACGAGGGCGCGCTTATTCTCGTCACGCACGAACCCGATTTTGCCGAAGGGCTTTGCGATATAATATTCGACGCAAAAGCAAAATAATCGGACGGCAAATAAGTCCGCGGCAAGGCGGCCGGCAAGTTCGCTGCAAGGCGGCCGGCAAGTTCGCTGCAAGGCGGCTATTTCGGCGGTATAAAAGTAAAAGCCGGGCTATAAGCCGATTAACGCGGTGTTTTTATAATAAATGACAATGATTTTAAAGTTTTTGAAGAAAAATGCGGTACTCGTTATCGCGGTCGTTCTGGCTGCGGTAACGGTTTTCTTTATGCCGCCCGATAAAGAATATATAGGCTATTTCGACTTTTCCGCGCTCGGTTGTCTTTTCGGCACGTTGCTCGTGGTGGAAGCGTTGTCGAATATCCGTTTTTTTGAAATTCTCGCGAGAAAAATCGTAACGAGATTCAAAAACATGCGCAACGTCGTTTTCGCGCTCGTATTCATAACCTATTTCGGCTCGATGATTATGGCGAACGACATGGCGCTTATTACCTTTTTGCCGCTCGGCTATTTCGTTCTTTCGAGAACGGAAAAGAAAGAATATATGGCGTTCGTGTTCATAATGCAGAACGTCGCGGCGAATCTCGGCGGCATGCTCACGCCTTTCGGCAATCCGCAGAACCTTTATTTGTACTCCCGTTATTCGATACCGAACGCGGAGTTTTTAAAAATAATGTTTCCGCCGTTTGCCGTCGCGCTCGTTCTTATCGTGGCGTGTTGCATGTTCGTGAAAAAAGAGCCGGCGGAGATAAAAGACGACGTTTTTTACACGCCCGACAAGCCTAAAACGATAATTTATCTCGTACTTTTCGCCCTTTCGGTGTGTTCGGTTTTAAGGGTGTTTCCGTTCTATATAGGCATAGGTTTAGCCGCGCTCGGCGTTCTGATTTTTGACAGAAAAGCGTTCTTAACGGTCAATTATTCGTTGCTTTTAACGTTTTGCGCGTTCTTCGTTTTCAGCGGCAATATGTCGCGGATAGATGCCGTTCATCGACTTATAGGCGGACTTTTGGAGAAAAACACATTGCTCGTTTCGGTCGCTTCGTGCCAGATTATATCAAACGTTCCCACCGCAACGCTTCTTTGCAGATTCACCGAAAATTACGCGCCCCTTCTCGTCGGCGTAAATATCGGCGGCTTAGGGACTCCGATAGCGAGCCTTGCCAGCCTTATCACGCTCGGCAAGTTCCGGTCCACGGGCGAGAAAACGGGGAAATATCTTCTCGGTTTTTTGCTTATCAACTTTTCGTTCCTTATCGTCCTCGTTTTGTTTGAAATGCTCGTATTGTAAAAGAAAGAACGTTTTCCGAAAGTGCTTTTTTCGTGAAAAAACTCTCGGAATATTTTCGGAAAATTCAAACGTAAAACGATTGACTTTAAATTTTCTTTAAATTATAATGTATTCGGAAAATTCGGATATTTCTGCCGGCGTTGGCGCAAAGGTCTTATCAAACCGGCAGACGAATAATTTTTCTCAATCAGGTAATATTTATATTCGGAGGACAAATATAATGGCAAATGTAAAAGTAGCGATTAACGGTTTCGGAAGAATCGGTCGTCTTGCGTTCAGACAGATGTTCGGCGCGGAAGGCTATGAAGTTGTTGCGATCAACGACCTTACGAGCCCCAAAATGCTTGCTCACCTTTTGAAATACGATACGGCTCAGGGCAGTTACGTTGCTCAGGGACATACCGTAACTTATAAGGATTCGGTTCTCGGCGAAGACGGCAAAACCGTTGTTGTTCCCGGCTCCATCACCGTAGACGGAAAGGAAATCACCATCTACGCTTGCCCGAAGGCTGCGGATCTTCCGTGGGGTAAACTCGGCGTAGACGTAGTTCTGGAATGTACCGGATTCTACACTTCCAAAGAAAAGTCTATGGCTCACATTCAGGCCGGCGCGAAGAAAGTCGTTATTTCCGCTCCCGCGGGCAACGACCTTAAGACCATCGTTTTCAACGTTAACAACGAGAAACTTACCAAAGAAGATCAGATCATTTCCGCCGCTTCCTGCACGACAAACTGTCTTGCTCCCATGGCTAAGGCTCTTAACGACGCTTATCCCATCCAGAGCGGTATCATGACCACCGTTCACGCTTACACGGGCGACCAGATGATCCTCGACGGACCTCACAGAAAGGGCGACCTCAGAAGGGCGAGAGCAGGCGCTATGAACATCGTTCCCAACTCCACGGGCGCGGCTAAGGCTATCGGTCTTGTTATCCCCGAACTTAACGGCAAACTCATCGGTTCTGCTCAGAGAGTTCCCACCTGCACCGGTTCGACCACTATTCTGGTAGCGGTTGTTAAGGGTAAGGATATCACCAAAGATTCCATCAACGCAGCAATGAAAGCCGCTTCCAACGAATCTTTCGGTTACAACACCGACGAAATCGTTTCTTCGGACGTTATCGGTATGAGATACGGTTCGCTTTTCGACGCGACTCAGACTATGGTTGCCAAACTCGACGACGATACTTATCAGGTACAGGTAGTCGCTTGGTACGATAACGAAAACTCTTACACTTCTCAGATGGTAAGAACTATCAAATATTTCGCTAACGTTAAATAATTTTATCGAAGTATAAATTTAAGCCCGCGGGAAATTCCCGCGGGCTTTTTGCGTTTTTTAAAACGACTTCGGTATTAAGTTGTTTACACCTTCTCGGTGCGGTGCTTGATTTCGTAAACCGCCGTTGCAAGCGCAATGAGTTTTGTTTCGGGGATCCGCCCCTTTGCCGCTTCCTGCAAGGCGGTTTTGATTTCTTCGAGAGTTTCCTTCGATTTTATGGTCTTTAGTTGCTTTTTGGTGAGTTTTGCTTTCGGGATAGCCGCGTTTATCACTTCGTCTATTATTCCGTCTCCCTCCTCGCCGCTAAAAACCGAGCGGACGAAGTAAGAAACGCCGCATATGCTCGCGCCCTTTTCAAGGCACATTATAACGTCTTTTTGCAAAAGCGTGACATACAGCGCGTAAAAGGCAACGGACAAAACGAACCTTAAAGCGAGTTCTGTCCTTTTGTTCATTTTCGGAAACAATTTTTTTGCCGCCGCCACGCACGCGCACACGGCGAAAGCAAGAATGAGAACTTCAATTCCGTATTTATCGAAAGTTGCATAAAAACCTACGTTTTCCATAATTTTTCCTCCCTTTTTGCAAGGAGAGCCGTCGGTAGTTCGGCGTAAACGGAATACGACGCAAAGATACTATCGTATTGCCGAAAACGCCAAAATACGCGGCTTATAGCGGGAAAACACCGTCGGGAAGAGGGGGAATGCTTTTCTTCGATATGTCGTTCAACTTTTCTCTGAAGTAAAATTTTTCCTTCACGGTAACCCGCCTCCTTGCTTAGCCGCAATTTTTCGCGGCTATCTATATCATCAGACGCGCCGTTATTATACTATAAAAAAGGAGAAAGTCAATAAGGCTGTGCATGAAAAAATTAAAAAAGCAAAACGCCTGAACAAACTGAGCGTTTTGCCGATTTTAAAATATCCGAATTGTTT
>URKE01000012.1 GCA_900548285.1 uncultured Eubacteriales bacterium
AAGAGGCGTTATGAATATTTATACGAGCGGAATGGGACGGAAAATAATCCTTTAATAATCCGTATGCAAAAACGATAGTGACAACCAGGCCGATAATCGTCCGGGTTTTTCGGTAGACTTTACATGAAATTCAATCTCTAAAGAAAAAACAATCGGCTATGTATGTATTGTTTATCGTAGTAACTTTTGTTCTGTTATAAAAATGCGGATTGGCGAGTAAAAACGGAAAAAACAAAAGTATCTTCGCAATAATTGGAGCAACTACAAAACGCCGATATTTCCGCGCTTTATGCCGAATTCGTCTTCGCCAGTACCGCCAAGTACGGACAAAGTCGCCTTCGACGGGAATCATCGATAATAGCGTGCAACGATTAA
The DNA here is from genome assembly GCA_900548285.1 of uncultured Eubacteriales bacterium. Taxonomy (GTDB): domain Bacteria; phylum Bacillota; class Clostridia; order Christensenellales; family Borkfalkiaceae; genus UBA10281. The sequence goes on from URKE01000012.1 coordinate 376, forward strand.
TTAGCCAAGAAAAAGAGTAATCGGATAGATTTCGACGCCTACAAAATGGACAAAAAAGCCCTATATAAGTCGATTATCGCAACAATTAACGGCGAAACGAAGTGTAAGAGCGAAGATATAAGAGAGATAGTCTTTTACAAAACGGGCGTCACGTTTTAAGCGTTATTATTTATTACGAATTAAAAAGGAGAAGAAACATTCGTCGGTAGACGGCGGCGCGATCGAAAACGAACGCAAAACCGTGGATATAACCAAAGGCGTATCCGAGTGGAGCGGTGTTTCCCGCGTATATCTGGACGCTTCGGGCGAAGTTATCGCGCGTAATTACAAGAGCGTCGATCCCAAAATCAAATATACCGATTCGTCGAATCGTAACGACGTGGTGAGCATGAAGATCGTCAACGACGAAAAGAATCTTTATCTTCGCGTCGAAACCAAGGCGCGCGTTACGGAGCATACGAGCGGCGACGAAGAGTGGATGAACGTATATATTTCCACCGGCGCGGCGGGCGGTTGGGAGAATTACAATTATATCGTAAACCGCAATCCCGAAGAAAACGGCGCTACTTCCGTGTAGAAATTCGACGGAACGACGCTCGGAAACGCGGGTTCGGCTAAGTATTTCTGCCAGGGAAATTACATTTTCTACGAAATACCCCTGTCCGCGTTAGGCGTCTTTGCAGGAACGGAAATTCAACTCAAAATAACCGATAATATCAGTCGGTTTTTGAATATAGACGCTTTCTATACGAGCGGCGAAGCGGCTCCGGTAGGGCGGCTTAACTTCGCGTACAAAATCGCCTGATACAAATATAAAACGGCGTATTCGCGATACGGAAGATGGTTTGTTGTCCGGCATGATTGCATTGCCTGCAGCGGCGTTGTTCGCCTGAGCAACGTGCTTCGGCGTTTCCGACCTTTTCGGCGACGAACAATTTTCCGCTACGGAAGAACAGTGCGGGAATAAACGCTGTCGTTGTACTTCTTATTAATGCTGAAAATGTTGCGATAAACGACTTATACGGGCTTATTTATCTTGTGAAGGAAGAAATTTTCCGCGACGACGACAATGGTTGTTTAATCTCCGGCATCCGATAAAAATCCTTTTAAAATCAAATCGCCTGCGGCTAATCGCTCCCGCGAAATAAAAAACTTACATTCCACGGAAATTCTCCCGGAGAGTAAGTTTTTTCTTTTTGCGGCGATTTTATGTTTATATCTTGATTGACAATACTTATTTTATAAGATATAATATACGATATATAAGTATTTTTATTACATTATATCTATATATCTATATCTTTGCCGCGGCGCGATAATCGTAACGGTCGATCGGACGATTAAGACGATCAGGACGATTGGTAACCCCGCAGGCTACAACGGAGATAAAATTATGGAAGAAAAAATTCAGGAGATTAAAGGGAAAATCGCTCTGGAACTCGCCGACGTCAAGACGAGCAACGAACTTTTCCAACTCAAAGCCAAGTATATTCTGGGCAAAGCCGGGATAATCCCCGGGCTTATGAAGGAACTCGGCAAGGCGGCGAAAGAGGACAGACCAAAACTCGGAATGGTCATCAACAGCCTTAAAGAATGGGCTACGGACTATTTCGCGAAAAAGGAAGCGGAGATAAGCGAGGCGGAGAGGAATTATCGTTACAAAAAAGAAACGATAGACATCACCATGCCGGCAAAAACCTTGAAACAAGGCACTCTTCATCCCGTAAGCATAGTTAAAGCCGAACTTATCGACATTTTTGCAGGAATGGGTTTCAAGGTGCTTGAAACGAGAGAAATCGAGGATGATTTCCACAACTTCACCGCGCTCAACACGCCCAAGGAACATCCGGCGAGAGATAAGCAGGACACGTTTTATATCAACGACGATTTTATGCTTCGCACCCACACTTCGCCCGGACAAATCCGCAGCCTTACGACGATGAAACCCCCGTTTAAAGTTCTTATCCCCGGCAGGGTTTACCGCGCGGACGACGACGCGACTCATTCGCCCATGTTCCACCAGATGGAAGGGCTTGTCATCGACGAAAAAATCACGCTTTGCGACCTTCAGGGCATGCTCGACGTTCTCGTTAAAAAAATGTTCTCCGAAGAGGCGAAAACCCGTTTCCGTCCTTCTTTCTTCCCGTTCACCGAGCCGTCCGTGGAAGTCGACGTAAGTTGTTTCGAGTGCGGCGGAAAAGGTTGCAAACTCTGCAAAGGTACGGGCTGGATAGAGATTCTCGGCGGCGGAATCGTCAACCGCAAAGTTCTCGAAAACTGCGGAGTAGACCCTGACAAGTATACGGGGTTTGCGTTCGGTTTGGGGCTTGACCGTATCGCGATGCTTAAAAACGGCGTGAACAACATTCACGTCCTTTACGAGGGCGATCTGCGCGCGCTCGAACAATTCAAAGGTTAAGGAGGACGAAAAAATGTTAGCGCCTTTAAGTTGGCTTAAAGAATATGTAGATATAGACGTAACGCCCGAAGAACTCGAAAAGAAACTTTTCGATTGCGGCTTCGAGGTGGAGCAGATCATTCCTTACGGCGATAAAATCGACAAGGTCGTGACCTGCAAAATCAAAGAAATAACTCAGCATCCCAACGCGGAAAGACTTCGCGTCTGTCAGGTGGACGCCGGCAAGTACGGCGTTCTGCAGATTATCACGAACGCTACCAACGTGTCCGTCGGCGATATCGTTCCCGTTGCTGTTGACGGGGCGACTCTCGCGACGGGCGACAAAATTTTTAACGGAAAACTCCGCGGCGAGCCTTCTTACGGAATGTTCTGCGGCGGCGAAGAGATAGGTATCGACGATAATTTCTACGACGGAGCGTCGGGCGACAGCGTGCTTATCTTCAACGAGAAAAACCTTCCGCTCGGAGAGGAAGTGAGAGATCTTCTCGCGCTTAAGGATTACGTTTTCGATATTTCGGTGCTTGCAAACCGCCCCGACTGCCAGAGCGTTTTAGGTATCGCTCGCGAAATCGCCGCAACTCTTAAAAAACCGCTGAAAGAACCTTCTTACGAATATACGGTAAAAAAAGCGACTGCCGCCGACGCGGTTAAGGTTACCGTTAAGGACGGCGAACTTTGTCCGCGTTATATCGCTCACTTCGTGGGCGACGTGAAAATCGGAAAATCGCCGAAGTGGATGACGAGAAGGCTTAAAATGTGCGGAATCAATTCCATAAGCAACGTTGTCGACATCACTAACTACGTTCTTCTCGAACTCGGTCAGCCTATGCACGCGTTCGACGAAAACGACCTCGAAAAGAGAGAAATAATCGTCCGCCGCGCCGAAAACGGCGAAAAAATCGTCACGCTCGACGAAAAGGAACTCACGTTGAACAACGACAATCTCGTTATCTGCGACGGGGCTAAACCCGTAGCCTTAGCGGGAATAATGGGCGGACTCAACAGCGAAATCAAGGACGCTACGAAAGGCGTTGTTTTCGAATGTGCGAAATTCAAGAGAGATAACGTCAGAAGGTCGGCGAGAATGCTCGGCAAATCGTCCGATTCGTCGAAGAGATTTGAAAAAGGCGTGGACGAATACACCACCGAAAGGGCGATGAAAAGAGCGTTGCATCTCGTTGAAGAACTCGGCGCGGGCGTACCCACAGACGTTCACGTTGACGTTTCGGCGGGAAAAGAACAGGAAAACAAAACCGTTAAAACGACGTTTTCAAAGATTAACGGCGTTCTCGGCATAAAAGTTCCGAAAGGTACCGTTATCGATATTTTAAAACGTCTTAACTTCGGCGTGGAGACGAGCGGTGACGAAATCACTACCGTCGCTCCGCCTTACAGAGAGGACGTTGAAGGTTATCCCGACCTTGCGGAAGAAGTTATCAGAATGTACGGTTACGAACACGTCGTTCCGACGCTTTTAAAAGACGCGAAAATCACCGCGGGCGGTTACACAAAAGAACAGAAAGACGAACTTAAAGTTAAAAAGACGCTTATAGAGCAGGGGTATAACGAAGTTATGACTTATTCGTTCTATTCCAAAAAGGACGTCGCCGCGCTTCATCTCGGCGAGAACGACGAAGAGGGAAAAGTCATCGTCATCGAAAACCCGATAAGCGATAATTACGAAGTTATGAGAAGAACGCTCGTTCCGTCACTTCTCGGCGTGGTTTCGAGAAACGTGAAGAAGGGCAATTATGCCGGGCGTATTTTTGAAATCGCTAAAACGTATATTCCGAAGAGTTTTCCTGTTTCCGATTTCCCGGAAGAGAGAAAACACCTTTGCTTAGCCGTTTTCGGCGACGGAGAAGATTTCTTCACCGTGAAAGGCGCGCTCAAAGTTATCGAGGATAATTTCGGGGTTAAATTCAACCTCGGCGTGAGAGCGGAAAAGACCTATCTTCACCCGGGCGTTTCGGCGAAGATAATTCTCGGCGGAGAGGAAATAGGCTGTTTCGGTCAGGTTACTTACGAAACCTGCGCGGAATTCGACCTCGAATGTAAAGTTTTCGTTCTCGAACTCGATTACGATTCGCTTCAGGCGGCGTTTACCGTTCCGTTTAAGTTCGAGCCGCTTCCGAAGTTCCCCGAGGTGAAGAGAGATCTCGCGCTCATCGCGGACGAAGAGATAACGTGCGGCGAAATAGAGGACGTTATCCGCTCCGCGTGCAAGCAGAGCGTTAAAAACGTGGAACTGTTCGACGTTTACGTCGGAGATCAGATCGGCGCAGGCAAAAAGAGTATGGCGTTCACAGTAACTTTCTCGTCGGACGGAACGAAACCGCTCGAAACGGGCGACGTCGACGGCTTCGTAAAACGTATTTTGGGTAGTCTGAAACACAGACTTAACGTTGAATTGAGATAACGGAAATAAGGAGCAAGACGCCTATGGTTGACATCGAAAGAATAAATTTCCTCGCGAAGAAACAGCGCGAGGAAGGGCTTACGGACGAGGAAAAAGCCGAACAGGCAAAACTTCGCAGGGAATATATCGACAGCGTGGTCGGCAATCTCAGGTCGCAACTCGACAACACTTACGTTGTGGAAGGAGATAAAAAAATCAAACTCGAAAGAGTTGAAAAGCCCGAAAAAGACGCCGACGGCGAACCTGCCGGCAGTCCGAATAAATCAAATTAATACGGCTATAAGTCGATTAACGGCAGTTTTTTATGGATTATACGTTGATTACGGGCGCTTGCGGAGGCTTGGGGAAGGAGTTTTGCCGCCAACTGATAAAAAGCGACGATTTGTTTCTGACGGGCAGAAGCAAGCAGAAACTCTTGCTTTTAAAGGAAGAACTTCAAAGAATCGAGCCGAACAGGAAAATAGAAATATTCGAAGCCGACCTCACGAACGAGGAAGACAGAAAAAAATTATTCGATTACGCAGACGAAAACGGAATAAAATTTTCGGGTTATATCGGCGTTGCGGGAGCGGATATTCAGAAGAAATTTTTGAAATACACGCCCGAAAAAGTCGTGTTTCAGATCCGGCTCAACTTCGAGGCGAACGTGGCGGTGTGTCACGCCGTTCTGAAAAGACGCGCGGCGAACTTGAAAATTCTTTCGGTGAGCAGTATGAGCGGAAGCACTCCGATGCCGTATTTTGCCATATATTCCGCAACGAAATCCGCGCTCATTAATTTTTACACTTCGCTTCGTTTCGAGGTTAAGGACGCAAAAATAACCGTTCTCGCGCCAGGGGGGATTCCCACGCGGGAGGACGTGAAGAGAGATATCGAAATTCAGGGACGGACGGGGAAATTATCCGCTAAACCCGCGGAATTCGTTGTGAAAAAGGCCCTCAAAGGGCTTGAAAAGAACAAGCGGCTCGTTATCCCGGGATTTTTCAACAAGTTCGTTTACGGGCTTGAAAAAATCGTTCCGATGCCCGTAAAATGCAGTTTTGTTGCAAAAAAGTGGAAAAACAAGGAAAAGGACGCATTTTAATCTTAAAAGAAAAGGACGCATTTTAATTTTAAGGAACGCAATGCCAACGTGGATAAACTTCCCGCAGTACAATCAAGGAGAACAAAAATGAGTTACGCAGACAAAGTTTTTAAAGAAAACGTAAAAGATATACTCGAAAACGGGGTGTGGGATACGGATATGGACGTCCGCCCGAGATGGCTGGACGGAACGCCCGCGCACACCGTTAAAAAATTCTGCATAGTCAACAGATACGATTTGTCGAAAGAATTTCCTATTATGACCATACGAAAACAGGGTTTTAAAAACGCTATCGACGAAATTCTGTGGATATGGCAGAAAAAATCCAACAAAATAGCCGATCTTCACTCGCACATCTGGGATAGTTGGGCGGGCGAGGACGGAACGATCGGCAAGGCTTACGGCTATCAACTCGGCGTTAAACATAAGTATAAAGAGGGTGAATTCGATCAGGTGGACAGGGTTTTGTTCGACCTTAAAAACAACCCCGCCTCAAGAAGAATTATGACGAATATTTATACTTTCGCCGACCTGCACGAGATGAATCTTTACCCTTGCGCTTATTCGATGACGTTCAACGTCGCGGGGGATAAACTCAACGGAATTTTAAATCAGCGTTCCAATGATATGGCGGTTGCGAACAACTGGAACGTTATGCAATACGCCGCCCTTCTGATGATGTTCGCGCAGGTTACCGGTTTCAAGCCCGGCGAACTCGTTCACGTCATCGCGGACGCGCATATCTACGACAGGCATATTCCGTCCGTAAAGGAAATGATCGGAAACCCCGAATATCCCGCGCCGAAACTTATCATCAACCCCGACGTGAAAGATTTTTACGATTTCAAAGTGGAAGATTTCGTTCTCGAAGATTATCAGGCGACGCCGCTTTCAAAAAGACTCGAGGTCGCCGTATGAACGGGAACGGAAAAATCAAGGCGATCGTCGCCGTCGATAAGAAGTGGGGCATCGGCAAAAAGAACGACCTTTTGTTTCGTCTGCCGCTCGATATGAAGTATTTCCGCGAGAAAACCGACGGAAAAACAGTTTGCATGGGATATAACACTCTGTTGTCGTTTCCCGGAGGAAAACCGCTCAAAAACAGGAAAAATATCGTAATCTGCCCGGAGGGCGTTGAGCGCGACGACGTTGTTATCGTTCACACCTTGGACGAAATGCTGAAAACGATAGCGGCGGAAGAGAACGACGTTTACGTTATCGGCGGCGCGTATTTTTATAAAAGCATGCTCCCGTTTTGCGACGAAGTTCTCGTGACTAAGGTCGACGCGGACGGGGAAGCGGAAGTCTTTTTTGAAAATCTCGACGAGAGAGCGGATTTCGGACTTGCGAGCGAAAGCGAAACGTTTGAAACGAACGGATATAACATAAAATTCTGCGTTTATAAACATTTATAAGTATTTATAAGCATTTTCGGGCGGGCGTGTTGACGATTGCGCGATTGACAACCGCGTGATTGATAATTCGCCTGTAACCGAAAACGAAAAGGTGAAAATATGAAAATCGAATTTGGCGGGTTAACCGAAAAACGTATCGAAGAATTCAACGGCGGCAAGGGCGCGATAAACCTTAAATCGATCGATAAAAACGACGTTAAGTTTTTGTCGGCAAGGTTGGAGCCGGGTTCGTCCGTCGGTATGCACAAACATATGGACACGAGCGAAATTATCATCATTCTGTCCGGAAAGGCAAAGGCGATCTGCGACGGCGAAACGGAAATGCTCGTTGCCGGCAGTTGCCATTTCTGCCCGCGCGGCAGTTCTCACACGCTTATGAATATCGGCGAGGACGATCTCGTTTTCGTCGCCGCCGTTCCCCGTCAGATATAATCCGGCTGTTCGTGGCGTAAATAACATGTTTAGCGGCAATAAGACCGCCTATAAGCCGATTAACGGCATTTTTACTTAAGCAATGTATAAACTTGAAACTCATTTGCACGTCGCCGGAACTTCTCCGTGCGCTCTGACGGAAGAAAAACTCATCGCGGAAATTTATAAAAAGGAAGGGTATAACGGCATTGTTTACACGAGCCATTATAATTCTTTTCTTTGCGGGTATTACGGCTTCAAAAATTTCGGCGGATATAACGATAATTTTCTCAGGCATTTCGAAACGCTGAAAAAAGAGTGCTCCGCCTTCGGTATAGACGTTTTTTTCGGAATGGAATTTATGCCGGACGAAACCTCTTATTACGAGCCTACGCCTATGAACGCCGAATTTCTTATTTTCGGCGCGACGGAAGAAATCCTGAAAGACGGCGAAACGCTTTTGAAAAAAGGCGTAAAGTATACGAAAGATTATTGCTCGGAAAGAGATTTTTTGTTCGGGCAGGCGCATCCTTTCAGGGATATGATCACTTATCGTCGCCCCGAATTTCTCGATTGCGCCGAAGCGATAAACGGCAATCCCCGTCAGCAGAGCCATAACGACAAGGCGCGCGTGTACGCCGAGCAAAACGGACTTATTTTAACGGCGGGCAGCGATTTTCACGAACCGCAGGATTGTCTGGCGGGAATATATCTCGAATCGGAAGTGAAAACCGGACATGAACTCGTCTGCGAACTGAAAAAACGCAGACATACGTTATTTTTCAACGGCTGAAGAAAAACAAATCAGCGGCTGAGAAGATAAACAAATCAGCGGCTGAAGAAGAAAAACAAATCGACGGCTGAAGAAGAAAAACAAATCGACGGCCGAAAAGCCGTAATAAAAGACAAAATCGGTATTAACGAGAAAAAGGTTGCCTGTGGTTTTATTTGTATTCGGGTGTTTTCCGGCAACCTTGGAGGCGTAACGACCTCAGGGGGTAAAAATGTTTATTAAAAGCATAAAATCTTTTTTTAAAAAATTAAACGAACGTCACGACGGCAAATTCAAGGAGATCATAGTTGTCGACGATAAAAGGCGACGAGCCGTTTTTTGTATCGTTGTCAGCGCGCTTTCGGTTATATCGCTCGCCATGTCGATTATAAATATTTTCACCGACGAGCAAATCCTTATGATCGTCACGCTCGCTTTCAGCCTTATTTCGCTGCTCAACGTGTTGTTTGTGGTTTTCTTCAAAAAAATAGAAAAACCTATTTGCATCGCGTTTATGCTGGAAGATCTCGCGCTTCTGACTTTTTTCATCGTCAGCGGAATTCCTAACGGATTCAGCGCGATCTGGGTTTGCCTTATTCCGAATTTCGCGATGTTCCTTTTCGGTTTTAAAATCGGCTGCGGTTTTTCCGTGTCGACGTTTCTTATCTTGATTTTCTTCTTCTGGATACCGTTCGGACAATCGCTTTTGCAGTATTCTTACACAAGCGAATTTATGCTTCGTTTTCCCGTTTTGTATCTCGCCGTGTTCTTCGTTGCGGTGCTTATGGAGATAATACGCGGCGAAACGCAGAAACAACTCGAGGAATCCAAGCGTCAATACCGGTTTTTATACAGACACGACGCGCTTACCGGGCTTTATAACCGTTACGGAATAAGCGAGTATATGGACGTCAGGATGACGGAAAACGACAAGACGGCGGTTATAATCGTCGATATCGACGATTTCAAAGGCATAAACGACAGTTACGGACACGAATTCGGCGACGAGGTTTTAATGCGAGTCGCGCAAAGGATTCCCGAACTTATGTGCGACGAATGTCATTGTTGCAGGTGGGGCGGCGAGGAATTTCTGCTCATTATGCGCTGTAAGCACGACGCCGCGGAAACGGCGGAAAAAATTCGGCGTGAAATCGAGATGCTTGAAATCTCTCGCGGCGAAGAAGTTGTGAACGTGACTGTGAGCGTGGGCGTCGGCGTGGTGAACAGCGATAAAAAGGTCGGTATTCACGAACTTATCGACGTTGCGGACAAGGCTCTTTATCGCGCCAAGGAAGCGGGAAAGAACCGGATATCGGTTAATTACGTTTAATTGTTTGTTTAAAAAGCAAACGTTCGGCAAGGCTCGGGTTTTTTCGGACCTTGCCGTTTAAAATTTTGTCGTAAAAATTTCAAAAATACACCTTTTTGTTCGCTGTCAGAACGTGTTTCATTTTATTCTCGTCCGGCATACTATGATAAGGGGTAAACGGAATTGCGGGAAATCAGCGGCGCGGACGAGTTGAACGGTTACATAACGGATTGCGTGAACAAATGCTTTATAACGGACGTTTCGCCGCTTTTTATGGTGTTCTGCGAAAACCCGAACCATAAATTTCTGCAAAAGTCGATCGGATATTCCGCCGCGCTTGCCGGCGCGGACGTCGTTCTTGCCGAGGGCGACGCTCAAAAGGCGTATTCTCAGTTCGATTCGCTCCTTGCGGACGGAATTTTTTCTTTGCTTTCCGCCGCGCGCGGAATAATTCTCGAATCGCGTCTTTTCGGGAGCGAGAGCGAAAAGGTCCTTTTATCCCGATGCCTCAAAAAAACAGGGAGAATATACCGTTTGGGGACGGCAAAAGGGCCGAAATCGGCGATATTCGACATATAATTACATAAAAAGACACAAAAGTTACAAAATAAGATACAATAGCAAAAATAATTTGATTTCAATTTACATTTATGTTATGCTATGATAATATGTAATTGTCAATTGACGAAGGGCTTGTGCGAAAGCGCGGAGAGTGAAACCCACAGCAGATAGCGATTGACAGATAAAAATGCTCATCATTTTCCCCCTTATCATATATTTTTCAAAAGGCAGTTTGCGAAGAGTTCGCGAACTGCTTTTTGAGTATTACGGGGATGTTGCATAATGCCGGGCGGCAGGGCATATATTATATCGAAATGAAGCAATCGATTGCTTGCGGGAGGTATAATATTATGATAAAGCCGGAGTACGGAAAAGTATGCGGCAGCGAAACGACGACTTACGAAGTGAAACTCAGCGCGGAAAGCGCGATCGCCACTCAGGAGGACGTTAAAAAACCTATTTCTTTATCCGCCACGGCGTTTATCGTCGGAACGGAAAACAAGGACGCGACCACGATAGCGAAAATAAAAGTTGCGTTCTGCTTTATTTATCTTGCCGAGGACGGATTCAAAAAGAGCGATTTCTCGACCGAACTCACCGCCGAAATTCCGTTCGCCGGGGCAAGGGTGAAAGCGTGCGCCGAGGACGCGAGAGCGGTTTCCGCGCAGGAGGGTTACGTGGCGAAATGCGCCGTTAAAGTGTGCGCCGAAGGAACGAGAAAAACCGAGAATAACGCGCTTATAGGCGGGGATAACCTTAAAATTAAGGAGAGAACGGAGGAGTTCGATTCGCCGTCCGGCATAACGACGGACACGTTCGTTATAACCGATGAATTCGACGTCGGCTACGGCATAAAAGAGGTTTTGTGTTACGGCGCGACGGCATGTCTGAAGAGTGTTACGAGCGGCGTTTCGTGCGTGGTTTTCGAGGGTGAAGTAAATTTGCTTTTAAAGACCTTGCCTTTTTCCGACAATAATGATATATTAAAAGAAAGACGCGTCGTTCCGTTCAGATTCGAGCTGGAAAACGCCGGTTCTCTCCCGGATATGCGCGCCAAAGGCGAATGCGAGCCGACGCGCGTGTTGTTTAAGGTGTTCACGGACGAGGCTAAGGGCAAAAGCACCGTCAACGCCGAAATAACGCTCGCGTTTTCGGGCGAATCGATTGAAACGACAGCCATGACGGTCGCAGACGACGTATATTCCGTTTCGAGCGACATAGAAATTTCCAAATGCGAAGTTCCCGTCGCGCTCTTCGCCGGGCAGAGTTCCGCGAGCGAGTCGTTCGGCGGCGCGGCTTCGGGCGAAATCCCGGAGGGCGGGAAAGTCGTTACGTCTTTCGGCGAGCGTATCACGGTTCTCGGAACTGTTAAAACGACCGACGGCGTAACCGTGAACGGAATAGTCCGCGCAGACGTGGTTTTCCGCAACGCGGATAACGGCACGAGCAGCGTAAACGCCGAAATGCCGTTTTCCGTCGACGTTACGGGCGAGGGCGAAATCGTGGGTTTAAAACTTGATTTAACCGATTTCGACGCGACGATAAAAGACGGCGCGATTTATTTCAATTGCTCGACAAAAGCCGTCTATAAGTCGATTATCGTTAAAAAAATCACGGTAATAGACGGCGTAAACGAAGTGGGAATCAGAAAAGCGGACGAGTGCGCGATAAGCGTTTTCGTTCCGAAAAAAGGCGATGAGTTGTGGGATATTTCCAAACAACTCAGAGTGAGCGAAGAAGAGATAATGAAGTGCAACGAAAATCTCGAATTCCCTCTCCGCGGCGACGAAAGGATAATTATTTACAGGCAAAAAATTTAAGGGGCGTATCGCGAAGGGTTGCCCGGGACGACAAACATTACAGAGGATGAAATGAAAAAGAACGTCAAAGCGTATGCAAAAATCAACCTTACGTTGAACATAACCGGGAGAAACGACGGATTTCACGATATCGAAAGCCTTGTGACGACGGTCGATATTTACGATACGATTACTGTTTCCGCTCGTCGCGACGATAAAATAACGCTCGAAATGCGTATGGCGGGCAAGAGGTTTGCCGAAGATATCCCCGTTGAACGAAATAACGCTTACAAAGCGGCGAAACTGTTTGCCGAAACGTTTAAAACAGGCGGAGCGGACGTCAAAATCGTCAAAAGAATACCGCTTGCCGGGGGCTTGGGCGGCAGTTCGGCGGACGCCGCGGGCGTTCTCAACGCCATGAAGATTCTTTACGGCGTAAGCGAGGACGTTAAACCGCTTGCGGATATGCTCGGTAGCGACACCGGGTATATGACGAGCGGCGGATTTGCGCTCATTTCGGGTAGGGGAGAAAGGGTTGAAAAAATCGAATCCGAAACGAAACTGCACTTAGTGACGGTATATGCAAATTCGGGCGTGAACACCGCCGAATGTTATAAAAAATTCGACGAACTCGGCGCGGAAGGGCTGTTGTCGGATAACGTCGCCGCCGCGGAAGCGGTTAAAAACGGCGACATTAACGCGCTCGGAAAATGCGTCGGAAACGCTTTATATCTGCCGGCGGCAGCGTTGAACGAAGAGGTTGAAAAAAATCTCGGCGAAATAAAAAGTCTTTCGCCGGTCGCCTGCGGAATGACGGGCAGCGGTTCAACCGTTTTCGGAATTTTCGAAACGGAGGAATTGTGCCGCTGGGCTGTGGATAAACTGAGAAAAAAGGATCTGGACTGCGAATACGTTTGTTCGGTAGAACCGGGCAGAAAAAATTTTTTCGGTTGATATAATTTCAAATATTGCGACGCGGCGGCGTCCGGGAATTCCCCGGACGCCGCCGCGTTTTTACTTGAAAAGATATTACGCCCCGAAAAATTCCGTTTTCGGGTATAAAAACAATCGCGTTTGGTTATAATCTCATTGCCGAAAGGCGTACGGCGATAAAAATGTCGATGTGAACGGCGCCGTCTGAGTGTCGGCAATATTAAAATAAAAAAGAGGATTATTCTATGAAAAAATTTTGCATAACTTTGGAATTACTAATCATAATACTTGTGACGATAGCGTGCGGCACGGGAAGCGGCGTAAGCGAAAATACGGAATATCTGCGGATACATATCCGCGCGAATTCCAACAGCGATTACGACCAGAGCGTCAAGTATAAAATAAGAGACGAAATCGTTCCTTATTTAACCCCGTATCTTGCGGATTGTCAAAGTAAAGACGAGGCTGCGGACGTAATATCCTCTTTGAAAAAGGATATGGAAAAAAGAATCGACGACATACTCAGAACCAACGGATACGGGTATTCTTCCTCCGTTAAAATAAGGAACGAAAAATTTCCTACGAGAGTATACGGAGATCTGACTTTGGAAACGGGATATTACGACGCGGTTATCGTTGAACTCGGAAAAGCGGAAGGCGACAACTGGTGGTGCGTCGTGTATCCGCCGCTCTGTTTTACGTCGGGCGAGAACGTTAAGTACCGTTCGAAGATAGCAGAGATAATAGCCGATTGGAAAAAGAAAAAAGGCTGACGTTTTGCCGATTTGTCGGTTTTTCGGATTGTCGCTTTGCCGTCCGAACAAAGGCTTCGGGCAGACGATATCGCGCAGACGGTATCACGCAGACGACTTTGTGTAGACGATTTCGCATAGACGATATCACGCAGACGACTTTGTGTAGACGATTTCGCATAGACGATATCACGCAGACGAAAATCCCTTTTTCTTTGACCGACGGCAAAATCTAATAAGAAAAAGGAGTTGTGCAAAATGAACAGAAAAATCACGAAACTTGCTTTTTTTGCGGTAATTCTTGCGCTTTGCTGCACGTTTTCGGCCGTTATAATTCAGCGGAACGCGCGTGACGCGGTAAAAATCGGAACGGACGTCGTCGAAACGCTCGCTTTAAAACAGGGAAGCACGGGTTCTACCGTAAAACAAGTACAACAAAAACTCAAAAACTGGGGCTATTACAGCGGCGCGGTTGACGGAATTTTCGGTTCCGGAACGCGTAAAGCCGTGGTTTTATTCCAGAAAAGAAACAAACTCACCGCCGACGGAATAGTCGGAAGCAAGACGCTCGAAGCGCTCGGAATTTACGTGAGCAAAACATCGCAGAAACAAAATTCGGTTTACGCAAATTCGGACGTAAACCTTCTTGCAAGGCTTATTTACGCCGAAGCGCGCGGCGAAACTTATTCGGGGCAGGTCGCGGTAGGCGCGGTGGTTTTAAACAGGGTTAAGAGTTCGTCTTTCCCGAACACCATTTCGGCGGTTATCTATCAGCCTTACGCGTTCACCTGCGTGAGCGACGGGCAGATAAATATGACGCCTGACAGCACGGCGGTTTCCGCCGCTAAGGACGCGATGAACGGGTGGGATCCGTCTTACGGAAGCCTTTATTATTACAACCCGGCAGTCGCGACGAGCAAATGGATATTCTCGAGGAAAACCGTGGTGACGATCGGATCGCACGTATTTGCGCTTTAAGGAGGGATAATTATGGAAGAAAGAAAAGATAACTTTAAAGAAAACAGCGCGATCGAAAAAGTAGAAAACGCGTCGCTCACAACCGAAACCGCTCCGCCGGCGAAACGTAAGCCGGGCGTGAAAAAGGCGAACGTTGCAAAGAAAAAGTCCGTAACGGGCAAAAAGAAAAAACAGACCGGGAAAACCAACGAACAGATAAGGGAAGAAAGGGCCAAGGCGAAGTATGCCGCGGCGGAAGCGAAGAAGAAAAAGCAAGCCGAAGCGAAAAAGAAGAAAGAGCAAGCGAAAAAGGCGAAACTCGAGGCAAAAAAAGCGAAATCGGCGGCGAGAAAAGAAAAACAACGCAGTCTGAGAGAACTCCGTCTTGCAAAGAAAGAAGAGAGAATCAAACGCCGCGAGTTCCTTAAAAACGAAAGCAAAGAGGACAGACAGAAACGCCTTGCCGCGGAAAAGCAGGCTAAACTTAAAATAAAGGCGCAGAAAGCCGAAAGAAGAGCCGAACTCAAAAAGGCGAAAGCCGAAAGAGCGGCGGAAATGAAAAGACAGAAGCAAACCGCAAGGCACGAAAGAAAGATGAAGAAAGCCGAAATGAGAGAAAGACGCGGCAGGGAAAATCGTTCGAGAGGCGTGGGCGGATGGCTCGCCGCGGTTATTTCGCTCGGTTGCTCCGTTCTCGTCCTCGGTTCGGTTCTTGCGTTGTCGCTTTTCACCGACGTTTTAAGTTTCGGCAAAAAAGACGGCGGAACGGAAGCTGCCGAAAGAGCGTTTTACGATCTCGTCGGTTACGTCGACAATATCGAAACGAATATGTCCAAACTCTTTGTCGCGAGCGACAGCGAAAGCCAGCAGAAGATTCTCGGGGATCTTATGGTTCAGAGCAATCTTGCAGATTCGTCGCTTGCCGCGCTGCCCGTTATGGATGAATCCAAGCACTATGCGTCCAAGTATATAAATCAGGTCGGCGATTATGCGAAATATCTCAATAATCGACTTATAGAGCAGCAAACGCTGACTAATGAAGATATGGACAGGCTTGTGGAACTCTACAACGTGAACACCGACTTAAAAGAGGCTCTCACAACTTTGTCGGCAAGGGTGAACGAAGAATACGACTTCGATTTGCTTAAGGACAACAACGCCAACGACCTTATAATCGCACAGTTCAACGATTTTGAAAAAGGCGCGGTCGATTATCCCGAAATGATTTACGACGGAGCGTTTTCCGACGGCGTGAACAATAGAGAAGTAAAAGGTCTTTCGGGCGAAGAAATCGACGAAACGGGTGCGGCGGAAAGGTTCAACGAGATATTTTCGGAATACGGCAAACTCGAGCCTGTCGTTATGGGTATGACCGAAAACAGCGAAATAATCTGTTACAACGTCGCTTCGATGACCGAGGGCGGAGAAATTTACGCGCAGATATCCAAAGTCGGCGGCAAACTCGTTATGTTCAACGCTTACAGGGGATGCGGAGAAGTGAAACTTTCCGAGGAGGAATGTATCGGAAAGGCAGGCGAATTTCTTGAAAAACTCGGTTATAAGGATATGAAGTGCGTCTGGAATTACGCTTCCGGCGGAACGGAACATCTCAACTTCGCTTACGCCGAAAACGGAGTGGTAATGTATCCCGATCTTGTCAAACTGAACGTTTGCATGGAAACGGGCGTCGTCACCGGACTCGACGCGGATAATTATTATATCAACCACACCGACAGACTTATCGGCAAGGCAAAACACGATATGGGCGAAGCGTTCGATAAAGTGAACGTAAAACTCGACGTTCAGGACGAAAGAGTTACCGTTATCCCTCTCGGAAACGGAAGAGAAACCCTTGCTTACGAGTTTATCGGAACTTATAACGGTTCGATTTATTACGTATACGTCGACGCGAACACGTTGAAGGAAGTGGAAATTTATAAAGTCGTGGATACCGAACAGGGCAGATTGCTTATGTAATTGTTTAAACGACCGACTTTTTAAATCGAAACGGACCGGTAAATGCGATTAATGATTTTTGAGCCGACGGCAAAAGAATTTAACGTCTTTTGCCGTCGGCTCGGCTTTTTAATTGACAAAAATCAAGTTTTGATTTAAAATATAATTTAAAAGTCGGTATGCTTTGTTTATTTGTGTCTGCCGCTTGGCGAACAAACGAAAAAACGCGCGATAATCGGCTTATAGACCGACTTATTACGAGAAAACAGAAAGGGAGTTAAAAAATGGAAAAACACATCAAACTTGTCACGTTTCGCGTTAACGAAATAGAATTTAAATTTAACGGGGCGATTAAGCCCGACACTCAGTTCCGCATCGTTCCGAAAATCGAAAGCAAACTCGGACAGAACGGAAAGAATCTTTTCGTCAATCTCTCGGTGAGAGTGAACGAAGATATTTCCGCGCCCGTTCCGTTCAATCTCAACGTGGTTATGTTCGGGCATTTCATCGCCGAAAAAGAAGCGGAGCAGAGAGTTTATATCGAAGAGGCGATCGACACGCTTTATCCGTTCCTTCGCGCCGCGGTTTCTTCGTTCACGGCGAACTGCAACATTCCGCCTTACGTTCTGCCGATAATCGGTTCGAGCGTTCTTCAGGAGAGTCCCGCAAAAGCGGATAAAGAAAAGGAGAATATAAACTAATGAAAAAGTTTATCAAGGAATTCGGGAATTTTATCAAAAGGGGTAACGTTCTCGATATGGCTGTCGGCGTAATCGTCGGCGGCGCTTTTACGGCAATCGTAACCGCGCTCTCGAACGGTATTTTAAAGCCCTTCATCAACTGGATAATCTGGCTCTGCAACGGCAAAAACGAAGGTTCGCTCGAAAGTATTTATACGGTGCTTCACGGAGTTACGGGCGCGGACGGAAATCTCGATCTCGCCAATTCAATTTACATAGACTGGGGCGCGTTTATTTCGTCTGTCATCAACTTTCTGCTTATCGCGTTCGTTGTGTTCACGATCGTTAAAGTTATAAATCACGCGTCCGAAAAACTCAACGTCAACGCAATCATGAAGGAATCGATGGAGAAAAAACTTGCAAAGGGCGAGGAACTCACCAAGTCCGAAAAACGCTGGGTGAAGAGAATGAAGGCTTATCGTCCGGAATTCGTACCCGCTCAGTTGCAGCCCAAGGCGGAAGTTAAAGAGCCTGAGCCGCCCGTCCCCACCGAAACGGAAAAACTTCTCGCGGAAATTCTTGCGGAACTTAAAAAAGAAAACAAATAATCACGGGGACTTTGTTTGCTTCCCTGATTTAAGGTAAAATTTATGAAATCGACGCGATGCGCCCTTTTCGAGGGGCTTTCGGACGGGGAGATATCCGCCGTCGCGGAAAAGATAAAATTTGAATATAAAACTTTTTCGCGCGGGGAGGAAATCTTCGTTTACGGAAGCGACGACGGAAAACTCTGTCATCTCGCCGAAGGCGTTGCGGAAACGATCCGCACGGACGAAAACGGCGCGGTCGCGCTCATTGAGAGGTTTTCTGCGGGCGCGGCGTTCGGCTACGGCGAGGGAAAGGAACTCGGCAGGGATTATGCCGTCGTCGTCGCGAAAACAAGGTGCGCGGTGTGGATTGCCGACGTTTGCGGCGTCGATCTTAAAACTCTTCCCGCGGGATTTCTGGTCAATCTGCTCGGCTGTCAGCAAAAAAGGCTTGCCGATTTTGCCGCGCGGACGAACGTTCTGCTCGGGAAAACCATAAGAGATAAGTTGCTTTGTTATTTCCGGAATTGTGCCGACGAAGCGGGGAGCGATTGCTTCGACTTAAAGATAACTTTAACGGGGCTTTCGGATCTCATTTTTGCGGACAGAAGCGCGATGATGCGCGAGATAAAAAAACTCCGCGACGACGGGATTGTTAAGATAGACCGAAAGAAAGTTACGATGATTAAAAAATGATTTTAGATTCGTCATCACTAATCAATATATACAATATAATACGCCCGTGGCGTTTCGATTGTCGAAACGCCACGGGCGTTGTTTTCAGAGGTAACGTATCTCATTCCGTCCGATTTTCGGGCTGAGAGTTGTAATCGTTAAGTTCGTCGTTGAGCGCGTTTTTGCTCTTGAACGAAAGAAGGAAATTGTATTTCTGTTTGATTTTTTCGGTTTTGAGTTTGATGGAAAGTTTGAATTCCTCGAGCTTGACTATCACGTTGTTTTCCTTTGCCCAGGAGCGGATTTTGTTCACCACGTTGAACGAATAGAAAACGTCGATGATGAAAATTCCGAAGTAAATACCTATAAAGAAAGAGTAAATTTCGTTAAGATTCATCCAGTTGACGAGATTTATCAGCATCGGGTGAATGAAAATATAATACGCCGCGCCGATAACGCCCCAGAAAAACGTGAATAACGGACAAATTATGCCCTGAATGTTGCCCGGGCGTTTGGAGTAATCCCAAAGTTTAACTTTAAGCCCAACGATGAAGATAAGACCGGTTATATATTCGATAAGCGTCATAACCACCGTTATGAGCAGAATCACGAACGCCTTTTGCAGAATCTCGTTCTGAATAAAACCGTAGTCCAAAGAACAAATTATATAAAGGAAAACCACGCCCGTTCCGTATAAAGGCAGGCACGGACCTGCGAGAAATCCCGGGTTGACCCATTTTTTATGCGCAAATCTGCGAAAGAACAGTTCTATGATCCAGCCGCAAGTTCCGCCTACGATAAACAGCAGGCATAACGTTATAAATGTTTTCATTGTTGCCTCCTCGCGCTCCGACGCGCGCTTTGAATTTGCCGTCGGGTGGTATGAGTTTTAAACGAACGAATTCTCGACGGTTATTATCGCGTTGAGTTTCTTGTCGTAAAGTTTGAGTTTTTCGTTCACCGCTTTTCTGATCTGGCGGGCGGACGTTTTGTTTTCGGGCGGAGTAACGAGGTCGAAAATAACGTTTGCGTGTGTGTCGCCTTCGTTCATCCTGAAATCGTGCAGAGAAAAATCGGGGTTTATCTCCTTAACGATTTTCACGCACTCTTCCTTTATCGCGTTTAGCCTCGGACTTGTCGTCACAACGGGGTCCATATGAATGGTTGCCAGGCAGTTGAACTTCTCTTCGAGTCCGCGTTCCACGTTGTCTACCACGTCGTGCAGTTGCAGGATATTTCCCTCGGCGGGAACTTCCGCGTGAAGAACGATGATTTTTCTGCCGGGGCCGTAATCGTGAATCATAAGGTCGTGAATACCGATTATTTTCGTTTTGTCGTAATTCTGAACGTAATCGGCAACGCCTTTGACAAGCGCGGGGTCCGGCGCTTCGCCGAGAAGCAAATCCACCACGCTCTTTATCGATTTTATTCCGGAAACGGCGATAAACAAAGAAACCACCGCGCCGGCGAAACCGTCGAACGGAATGTTTTTGATAAAGAGCGAAAGAATCGCGGAAACGAGAACCACGGCAGTTGCCATACAGTCCGAAACGCTGTCCGCGGCGGTGGCGAGCATAGCAACCGAATTGATTTTTCTGCCGATTGTTTTGTTGAGAACGGCGAGATAAAATTTCGCGGCGATCGAAAGCGTGAGAATAACGAAAGTTATCGCAAGCGTGACCGAAGATTGTTCGGGGACGGTTTCCCACGCGATGATTTTTTCGACGGAAGTCATAAGCAACTGAACCGCGACGATCAGAATAATGATCGAAACGCCAAGCCCGGCGCAATATTCCATTCTGCCGTGACCGAACGGGTGTTCCTTATCCGGTTTCTTTTCCGAAAGTTTAAAGCCGAAAAGCGTGATTATCGAACTGCCCGCGTCGGAAAGGTTATTGATACCGTCCGAAACGATTGAAATTGCGCCGGAGAGCAAGCCCGAAATTATTTTCGCAAGGCATAAAATAACGTTGAGGATAATCCCCGTAATTCCTGTTTTATAGCCGAATTTCGCCCTTATTTCGGGTTTTGAGAGTTCCTCTTCGGTAAATTCGTTCAGTTTTTTTGTCATAATTCACCGTTCCGGCGGAGCGAAATCCGCCGCTTTGAAAATGTGTTTGTCGCTGTTAAACGAGTATTCCGTCGCCTTGAAAATTATTCTTTTTCGCTTTCTTCTTCGTCGGTATGGTGAATTTCCACTTTCACTTCGAGAACCTTTTTCAGAGTTCTTTTCGTTACGGTCACGGTGAGATTGTTATAGTCGAAAGAATAGCCTATCGGCGGAATATCTCCCGAACGCTCGATTATCCAGCCGCTGACGGTGTTTGAGTCGCTTTCTTCGTCCTCTTCCTGCGAGAAAATTTCGCAAAATTCCGAAAGTTCGGCGTTTCCGTCAACGAGATAATGATCGTCGTCGAGTTTTGTGAAGTAGTCCACCACTTCGTCGTGTTCGTCCCATATCTCGCCAACGAGTTCTTCGAGAATATCTTCGAGCGTGACGATGCCGAGCGTGCCGCCGTATTCGTCAACGACGGTAGCCATATGCACTTTCTGCTTCTGCATGCTTCGAAGCAGCGTGGAGATTTTCATATGTTCCGTGGCGAGAGCCATCGACGTGACTATGCCTTTGATGTTGGCAACGCCCGCCGTGTACGCCGCGTAAAAATCCTTTTCGTGTATCATTCCGATGATGGTGTCGATAGAGCCTCTGTAAACGGGCAATCTCGAAAAACCGTGTTCGGAAAATATGAGCCTTATATCTTTCATCGGGGTGTTTTCTTCCACCGCGATGACGTTTACTCTCGGAACGAGTATGTCGCCGACTTCCGCGTCGTTGAATTCGATCGCGCTGGAGATAAGTTCGGTTTCGTTGTTGTCGAGAGTGCCGTCCTCCTTCGCTTCTTCTATGTAGGTCAGCAATTCTTCTTCTGTTATAACGTCGTCCGACTTAAACTTGAAAATCTTTCTCAAAAGAATTTTCCATCCCGTGAAAATCATGTTGAGCGGGTAGAGAATTATCGAGAAAAAGCCGATGATCGGCGTTACGAACATAGCCACCTTTTCCGGGAATTCTTTCGCAAGCGTTTTGGGTGTGATTTCGCCGAAAATAAGAACCGTTACCGTCGAAATAATCGTCGACATCGTCGCCGCGAGGCTTGCCGAACTGACGAAAACTTCCGTAAACAGCAAGGTTGATATCGTTGCGAGCGTAAGATTGACTATATTATTACCGATTAAGATGGTATAGAGCAATCTGTCGTAATTTTCAACGTAATGCAAGGCTTTTTTCGCCGATTTGTTTCCGTCGTCCGCCATAACTTTCATTCTCGCGCGGTTGACGGAAGTAAAAGCCGTTTCGGTTGCCGAAAAGAATGCCGATAAAATAAGCAATACGATCAGAATGATTACGTAAATCGTAATATTCTGACTTCCGGGAGGGGGTTGTGTGTCTGTGTCCATAAATAACTCCTTAATAAAAAATATATAACTGCTTATAAATATAAGTAGAAACCATTATATCACAAATATTTTTTTTTGTAAATCTTTTTGCGCGAGTAACTTCGCAATTGTAGGCAAGAAATACGGATCGGCAGAGAAAAGACAAAATATTTCACGATTTTCACGAAAAAAAGTTGACATAAAACCGTCGTTATTTTATAATTTAAACAGCGTTGAAATTAATTTCGGGGCAATAAAATAAATAGGTGGAGTCTGTCGATTGATTTAGTGATGACGAATTAAATCACTACAATAAAATTATCGGCAGATTTTTTTATAAGTCGAAGCGGCGGCGGACAGATCGGACAAAAGCCGCCGAATCGGAGGTTAAAATGATAGAAGAGGTTTTGAAAAAGGTTTCTTCGAGTGAGGAAACGGCTAAAAAAATACGCGCGGAAAGCGACGAAAAAGCAGCCGGAATACGCGCGCAGGCGGACAGGAAAGCCGCCGAAATCAAGGGGAACGGCGCGTCGGATTCGAGGGTGAAACGTCTTGCCGCCGTTCAGAACGCGAAGATGAGCGTTGCCGTCCGTTTTGAAGAAGAAAAGAAAAAATATCGCGCGGAAGCCGAAAAATTCAAAGCCGAAAATAGCGGAAAAGCCGAAGAAGCGGCGGAAATGCTGTTCGGGAGGATAAAAAATGGCGATTGCTGAAATGTCCGCGCTTTCGCTCGTCGCGCTTCTTTCCGATAAGGACAAGGTTTACGACGCTCTCGTCGCAACCGGCGCGGCGCAGATAAAAACGCAGGAAGAGCGCGAACAAACAGTTCCGCTTGCCGCAAAAGACACCGCGGAATTGCGTCAGAAAATCGACAGGGCGAAAAAGTGTCTTGAATTTCTGGCGGACGAAATAGAAACTTTGCCCAAAACCGAGCGGGGAGAGGGCTTGATTAAGGACGGATTCGCCGTCGCTACGAGCGAATTTATGACCGCGGGAGAGCGGAGCGGCGAGGTTGAAAAAACTCTCGACGAAATCGATGGTTTGTCGGCTGAGAAAAACTCTCTCAGGGCGCGTTCGGCAAAGGTGAACGAACAGATAAAAAGTTACGAGCCTTACGTCGGTCTGAAACTGAAATTTTCGGAAGTATCCGACACGAAAACAGTCAAGGTTTATCTCGGAACGGTAACGTCGGACAAAATCGACAAATGCCTTTCGGAACTCGGAGAAATCGAATGTTGCGAATCGTTCGCCGAGTGCGACGGTAAGGACGGAACGGTTCTCTCCGTCGCCGTTTATCGGAAGCAGAGCGAAGAGGTTGAAAAAGTCCTTTCCGCGTGCGGTTTCACCAAGTGTCAGTTCGCGGGGGATTTCACCGCGACGGAAAAAATCGGCGAGTTGAACGCCGAACTCAAAGAGATCGACGAAGGGTTTTTAAGCGTTGCGAAACGCGCCGCAAAACTTACGGAACAATCGCGGGAAGTCAAGGTATATGTCGATTATCTCGGGTATTTGATAGAAAAAGCCGACGCTGACGGAACGCTTTACGCCACTATGGAAACGTTCGTTATGGAAGCGTTCGTGCCGACGGAAAAGGTCGAAGAAGTGAAAGCGGCGATCGAGAAAGCGACGAGGGCGTGCGAGATCGAAACAAAGGTCGTCCCGCGCGACGAGTTCGCTCCCACGCTTATGAAAAACAAGAGCGCGGTGGCAAACTTCGAGGCCGTTACCAATATGTATTCCGTTCCGGCTTACGGCGCGCTCGATCCGAACGCGGTGATGTCATTTTTCTTCTCCCTGTTCATGGGGCTTATCATGGCGGATTTCGGTTACGGGATTCTGATGATCGTCGGCGGATTTTTGTTCGCGGCGAAACAGAGAAAGGGTACGACGCTTTATCGCATGGCAAAGGTTTTCGCTTACGGCGGATTCTTCGCCTGCATATTCGGCGCGTTGTTCGACAGTTGGCTCGGATATCCGCTGCTCAGAACGATTTTCGGCGAAGGTTCGGAATATTGCGCGTTTTACGCTGAATATCTCGACGCGATCAATTCTCCCGCAAATATCGCCGGGATAACCGTTCCGCAAATGCTTTTATGGTGTTTAGGGCTCGGCGCGGTGCAGATTGCGGTCAGCCTGATAATGAAAACCGTTCAGTGCTTTTCGAGAAAACAATATTTTGAAGGTATATTTTCGGGCGCGGTGTGGGCGATAGGCTTGCTCGCGTTCGTCGTCGCCGTTTTCGGTATGGCATCCGACAACGCGTTTTTAACAAAATACGGCGCGTATATAGCGATCGGGCTTATCGTTCTCGGGATTCTCACTTCGGGAGTTACCGAAAAGGGAATCGGCAAAATAATCAAGCCGTTCTCTTCCGTTTACGGATTGATAAACTACGCTTCGGATATTCTCAGTTACGCCCGTCTTTACGGACTTATGCTTTCCGGCGCGCAGATCGCCTCGATATTCACGAACAACCTTGCCATAGAACTTCTTTTCCCGCAGGGCGTGATCGGAGTTATATTCGGCGTTGTGATAATTATTATCGGCAACGTGTTCAATCTCGCGATGAGCCTTCTCGGAGCGTTTATTCACGATTCGCGTTTGCAATACGTCGAGTTCTTCGGGCGGTTCTACGAGGGCGAAGGCGAACTTTTCACCCCGCTCGGTCATAGCGGCGAATACACATACTTCGTTTCGTAACGACTCGGCAACGAGCGGCGGATATGCTTATTTAGTTTCGCGTTAATCCGATTGCGGAAAGCGAACGCACTTATTTTGCAATAAATCGGCAACGGACGGCAAAAACCCGCCTATAAATCGATTATTGAATATAATTAACAGAAAAACAATTTCGGAGGAAATTAAAAAATGGAAAAATTTATCGGCATTTTGGGGCTTTCGCTCTGTATGATCCTTTGCGGCGCGGGTTCGGCGTTCGGTCTTTATAAAACAGGTTCTGCCGCCGCGGGCGTTCTTTCGGAGGACAACAAGAAGTTTTCCAAAATCATCGTTCTCG
The DNA here is from genome assembly GCA_900548285.1 of uncultured Eubacteriales bacterium. Lineage (GTDB taxonomy): Bacteria > Bacillota > Clostridia > Christensenellales > Borkfalkiaceae > UBA10281. The sequence continues at coordinate 25,559 of URKE01000012.1, forward strand.
CTCTTCTTCCCGCAACGCAGGGTATTTACGGCTTCGTTCTCGCGGTTATGAAGATCGGCGCAATCGCTCAGGGCTGGAATCTTTTCGGCGCGATGATAGGACTCGGCGTAACGGGTATGCTTTCGGCAATTCTGCAGGGTATAACCGCTTCGTCCTGTATTTACGCGATCGGCAAAAACTCCGCCGGTTCCGGTAAGTACGTCCTGTTCCCGGCGATGATCGAGTTCTACGCGATTCTTTCGCTCGTTCTCGGCATAATGATTCCCGTTGCGTAAAACGACAAACGGAATTTTCGTAAAACAGACATGGAAGAAAAAAAGGATATATGTTCGGCGATAATCTCGGACGCGGAGGCTTACGCGGCGGAAACCGTTAAAGCAGCGGAAGAATACGCCGGATCCAAACTGAAAGAAGCCGAATTCGAGGTTCAGACTTTCGCCGTTTCGCAGAACGAACTTGCCCGAAAGGAAATCGCGGACATCGAGGCGAAAAACGCCGCCGCGGAAAGAATGGAAAAGAAAAAAATCGTTCTTGCGGCAAAAGTGGAACTTTTAAACGAAGTTTATAAAAGGCTCGAAGAAAAACTCGGCGCGATGAAAGGCGACGAACTCACCCGCTTTATCGAAAAACTTATCGAAAAGTACGCGACGGACGGCGACGAGATAGTCGTCGCGGCGAATTCCGCCGTCGGAGCGGACAAAATCGCCGAGTTGCAGGTTTGCAAAAAACTCGGGCTTAAAGTTGTCGGCGAGGGCGCGTTTTCCGGCGGATTTATAATAAAAGGCAAAACGTTCGACCGGGATCTTTCTTTCGCCGCGATAGTAGGCGCGGTCAGAGAAAGCACGGAATCCGAAGTTTCCGCAAAATTATTCGGCTGACGCGTTTTCGGACGGAAAGAGAAGTTGACTCCCCTCGGGTAACGTCGGTTCGCAACGGGTGATAACCGATATAAAAATGGCGTCAACCGTTATACAAATGGCGACAACCGATATACAAATAAGGATTATAATATGGCAAAAAGAGATATGACTTTTTTGAACGGTATAATAAAATCGCTCGAAAAAGAACTTCTTACGCCGGCGACGCTTATGAGAATAATCGACGAGCCGGATTATAAAAGCGCGTTCCGCGCGCTTAAGGAGCAGGGATTCGGAAAGCACGCCGCGACGGACGAAGCGGATTCGGAAGCGATTCTGCAAGCCGAAACGCTTGCGCTCGACGATTTCGCGCGCGAATTTTCGCCGGGCGACGAATACTCGGAATTTTGTCTTTCCGGAATAGATTTTTATAATGCGGAAAGACTTTTGCGTTCCGGATATATCAGAAGTTTCGGTTTCGTTCAGACGAGAACGGGGCTTATCGGCGACGTTGCCGCCGCGCTTAAAACCGACGAAAAAAACACGAAATACGGGAAAGCAGGTCAAAGCGGCGGGAAGGATAAAAACGCGCTTTTGCAAGAACTTGTTTCCGCTTACGCCGAAGGGAAAGCCCTTTTTGAAAGCGGCAAAGCGAGCGGCGCGGAAATTTCGTCGATATTCATAAAGGCTCGTTACGCGAGATTACTGAAGAAATGCGGCGGTCAACTCAACGCGTTTCTGAAAAACGAGATAGACTGCAAAAACATCTCCACGGCTCTCCGCGCGAAAACGCAGGACGAAATCGATAAACTGTTCATCGGCGGAGGTAATCTGAAAAAAGAGGACGTCGATTTCATATTCTCTCAGGACGCCGACAAAACCGAAAAGAGATTCGCGTTCACCCCGTTCGCCGAGGTGATAGCGCTTGCGGAAAAAGAGAAAGCCGCAGGAACGCCGCTCATCGGATTCGAAGCGGCGGCGGACGGATTCGCGCTTAAAGAACTCAAAAAGAAGAAATACGAAACAGAGGGCGCGACGCCTTTCGTTCTTTATTATCTGTATAAATCCGCGGAGATAAAAAACGTGAGAATAATTCTTACGGGTAAGCGCGCGGGCGCGTCCGCGGAGGACATAAAAAGGAGGCTCAGAACCGGTTATGACGGGTGAGATTGCGATAATCGGCAACGGTGAAAGCGCGCTTGCTTTCAAAGCCGGCGGAGTGGACGCTTTTTTTGCGGACGACGAAAAGGAAGCGAGAGAACTCCTTAAAAAACTTGCCAGAACGTACAAGGTGATTTTCGTTACGGAAGATCTTGCCGAGAAAATGGACGATCTGATAACGAGAATGTTGGAGCAGCCTTATCCTGCGATAGTTGCCGTGCCGTCCGACAAAGGCAGCAGCGGTTACGCGGCGGGAAAGATGAAGCAATACGCGGAAATGGCTTTGGGCGCGGACGTTTTGTTCGGAAACGAAAAACGTTCTAAATAATTGAGGAAATAACAATGCAAGGAAGAATCGTAAAGGTTTCAGGGCCACTTATAGTGGCTGAAAATATGGCGGACGTAAAGATGTACGACGTCGTAAAAGTCGGAGAAAAAGAACTTATAGGCGAGGTTATCGAACTTCGCGGCGACAAAGCGTCCGTTCAGGTATACGAGGAAACTTCGGGACTGGGCGTCGGCGACAAAGTCATTTCGACGGGCATGCCGCTTTCCGTGGAACTCGCTCCCGGGCTTATCGAGGGTATCTTCGACGGAATTCAGCGTCCGCTCGAAAAAATCGTCGAAAATTACGGCGACAGAATCACGAGAGGACTTAAAGTAAACAATCTCGACCGCGAAAAGAAATGGCGTTTCGTTCCCGAAAAGAAAATCGGCGACGAAGTAATCCCCGGCGACGTGTTGGGTTCGGTGCAGGAAACGGCGATAGTTTCGCATAAAATTCTCGTACCGTTCGGCGTGAGCGGAAAGGTTACGGATATCCGCGAGGGAGATTTCACTATAACGGAAACGATCGCCAAGGTGGGCGATAAGGAAGTTTCCATGCTCACCCGCTGGCCGGTCAGAAAAGCCAGACCGTATAAAGAAAAACAAACGCCCGATATGCCTATGGTAACGGGGCAGAGAGTTATCGACACGCTCTTCCCGATAGCGAAAGGAGGCGTTGCGGCTGTTCCCGGTCCGTTCGGAAGCGGTAAAACGGTCGTTCAGCACCAACTCGCCAAGTGGGCGGACGCGGAAATAATCGTCTACGTCGGTTGCGGCGAACGCGGCAACGAAATGACGGACGTTCTGAACGAATTTCCCGAACTTAAAGATCCGAAAACGGGCGAACCGCTGATGAAGAGAACGGTTCTCATCGCTAACACGTCCGATATGCCGGTCGCGGCGAGAGAAGCGTCGATTTACACGGGCATCACGATAGCCGAATATTTCAGAGATATGGGCTATAACGTCGCGATAATGGCGGATTCCACGTCGCGCTGGGCGGAAGCGCTCAGAGAAATGAGCGGCAGACTGGAAGAAATGCCGGGCGACGAAGGTTACCCTGCTTACCTCTCGTCAAGACTTGCCGAATTCTACGAGAGAGCGGGCATCGTAAAAGTTCTCGGAAGCGTGGATAAAACAGGCTCTGTTTCCGCAATCGGAGCGGTTTCGCCCCCGGGCGGCGACCTTTCCGAACCCGTTTCTCAGGCAACGCTGAGAATAGTCAAAGTTTTCTGGGGCTTATCCGCGCAACTTGCATATAAAAGACACTTCCCCGCGATAGACTGGCTTATCAGTTATTCGCTTTACGCCGACAGAATGGGCGAATGGTATGAAAAGAACGTCGGTGCGGACTTTATGGAACTCCGTGCGTTCGTGATGAACGTTTTGCAGGAAGAGGCGAGCCTCGAAGAAATAGTAAGGCTCGTCGGTATGGACACGCTTTCTTATAAGGACAGAATGACGCTCGAAACGGCGAAGATGATAAGAGAGGATTATCTCCATCAGAACGCTTTCCACGAAACCGATACTTACACTTCGCTCGACAAACAGTACAGAATGCTTAAACTCATAAAGAAGTTTTACGATCTCGGCAACGAAGCCGTCGCGAATTACGCCGACATAGACGAAGTTACGGCTTGCGAAGCGAAAGAGAAGATCGGCAGAGCGAAATATATCGAGGAAAGTTCGGTCGCGAGTTTCGACGAGATAGACTCCGAACTCGAGAGAGAACTCAAAGCCCTTGCCGCCAAAGGAGAAAGCGATGTATAAGGAATATAAAACGATAAAAGAGGTCGTAGGGCCGCTGATGCTCGTCGAGGGCGTGGACGGCGTGAAATATGACGAACTCGTCGAAGTAACGCAGGAAAACGGCGAAATAAGAAGGGGAAAAGTCCTCGAAGTTAAGGACGACAAAGCCGTCGTTCAACTTTTTGAAAACACGCAGGGTTTGAAAATATCCACGTCAAAGGCGAGATTTCTGGGCAGAAGTTTGTCGCTCGATCTTTCGGAAGATATGCTCGGCAGAGTTTTCGACGGAATGGGCAAACCGCGCGACGGCGGCGCGCCGATTATCCCCGAAAAGAGTATGGACGTTAACGGCGAGCCGATAAACCCCGCCGCGAGAAACTATCCCAACGAGTTCATTCAGACGGGCATTTCCGCGATAGACGGCTTGAACACTCTCGTCAGAGGTCAGAAACTTCCCGTATTTTCGATGAGCGGACTTCCGCATGCGGAACTTGCCGCGCAGATCGCCCGTCAGGCGAGGGTGCTGAACGCGAGCGATAAATTCGCCGTCGTTTTCGCCGCGATAGGAATAACTTACGAAGAAGCGCAGTATTTCATAGACGACTTCAAAAAGACGGGCGCGATAGAAAGAACGGTGCTTTTCACCAACCTTGCCAACGATCCGGCGATCGAACGTCTTGCAACGCCTAAAATGGCTTTGACGTGCGCGGAATATCTTGCGTTCGATAAAGGCATGCACGTTCTCGTCATAATGACGGATATCACCAACTACGCCGAAGCGCTCCGCGAAGTGTCCGCGGCGAAGAAAGAAGTTCCCGGCAGAAGAGGTTATCCCGGTTATCTTTACACCGACCTTGCCACGCTTTACGAAAGAGCGGGCAGAATAAGAGGTAAAGAGGGTTCGATAACTCAGATTCCCATTCTCACGATGCCGGAGGACGATAAAACTCACCCCATTCCCGACCTTACCGGATATATAACGGAAGGTCAGATAATCCTTTCGAGAGAACTGTTCAAAAAGGGCGTTAATCCGCCTATAGACGTACTTCCGTCCCTTTCAAGGCTGAAAGACAAAGGTATCGGCGACGGCAAGACGAGAGAAGATCACGCCGACACGATGAACCAACTTTTCGCGGCTTACGCGAAAGGTAAGGAGTGCAAGGAACTTTCTGCGATCCTCGGCGATTCCGCGCTTACTTCAACCGATAAGTTATACGCAAAATTTGCCGAAGAATTTGAAAAGCAGTACGTTTCGCAAGGTTTCACCGTAAACAGAAGCATCGAAGAAACGCTCGACCTCGGCTGGAAACTTCTGAAAATTCTTCCCAAGTCCGAACTTAAACGTATCAAAGAGAAATATATCGAGAAGTATCTCGACAGACATTAATATTTTTGATTAACGTCAAAAGTCGGCGTTAATCGACTTATATACCGATTTTATGGTGAAATAAATGGCAAGACTCAACGTGAACCCCACCAGAATGGAGTTAAAAAAACTTAAAGCAAGGTTGCAGACGGCAACGAGAGGACATAAACTTCTGAAAGATAAGTCCGACGAGATGATCAGAAGGTTTACCGCTCTTATCAAGGAAAATAAGAGAATGAGAGCCGAACTCGAAGCCGAACTTTCCGATTGTCTCGGGAAATTCGCAACGGCTTGCGCTTATTCGTCAAAAGAAGAAATCGACAAGGTTTTTTCGATGCCCGTTTCCAACGTGAGCGCGACGTTCGCCGTCAGGGACGTTATGAACGTGGAAGTTCCGTCGATCGAAGTGAGCGAAACGAAGAGCGACGCGTCTTTTCTTTACGCCTTTGCCGAAATGACGAGCGAGGCGGATTATTCGGTGGAGAAAATCAGCAGGCTTGTCGGCAAACTCTTAAAACTTGCGGAGATAGAAAAAACCGTGGCAATGCTCGCCGTCGAAATCGAACGGAACAAGCGCCGCGTCAACGCGCTCGAGTATATAATGATTCCTCAGATAGAGGAAACGGTTAAATACATCAAGAGCAAACTCGACGAAAACGAACGAGCCGCAACGACGAGATTGATGAAAGTAAAGGATATTCTCAACGCCTGATCGGTTGTCGTTTAGATTTTAGTTTGGCATTCCGCGCCGCGTTCTTCCCTGATGAAGGTAAGAACGCGGCGTTTTTTTGTTTCGACGCGCGCTATTCATACCGATGATTGTCGGTGAAGTAAAAAGAGTTATGCGTTCGAGCAACAGTTTAAGGGTTGCGCGGAGTATAAGGGACACGGCTTATAAGGTGTTGCAGGCGAGAGCGGAGATCGAGGCGAAAAAGGACGACGTTGCCACGATGGCGGAAATCGCGCAGACGCTTGCCATACCGGAAAGGGAAGTGGTTTACGCGCTCGACGCGATATCCGATCCCGTTTCGCTTTACGATCCCGTGTATAACAAAAACGGCGATACTCTTCTCGTTATGGACCAGATCGGCGACGAAAAGAACACCGACGAAAGGTGGGTGGAAAACGTTGCTCTGGAGGGCGCGATGTCGAAACTGAACGAAAGGGAAAAGAAAATTCTCTATATGCGTTATTACGAAGGCAAAACCCAGACGGAAATTTCGGCGGAGATAGGGCTTTCGCAGGCGCAGGTTTCCAGGCTCGAGAAAAACGCTCTTAAGACGATGAAATCGAAAATTTCGTAGTTTTCCCGTTCAGGCGCGGCGGCTCGTCCGACTTTCGTCCTTTCGGCATATTCCGACATTTTTCGCAATATCATAGAAAAGGGAGCGAAAATATGGAATACAATCTGACCGATCTTAAAAAGAAAAAAGTAATCAACGTCGCCGACGGCAAGGACCTCGGGAAAATCACCGACATGGTGATAACTTACCCCGAGGGAAAAATCAAAGGCATAATCGTGCCGGGCAAAAAAAGCGGCTTGTTTTTTTCGGGAGAGTTGATTATCAATTTCAAGTGCATCGAACGCATCGGCGAGGATGCCGTGCTTGTGAGTCTGTGCGAAAGGCCGCGTGTTAGAAGCGGAAACGAAACGTCGGCGTCGGCAACGACCGCTTCGGCGACTTACGACGAAGAAGAATAACAATAAATATCGCAAAATTCGCTGAGCCTGACGCGTTCGGCGAATTTTTTTATTGCGCGTTGAAAATAATTGTAAATATTACTGTTTTAAAATAATTGTAAATATTACGATTTTATGTTATAATAAATAAGTATATTTATAATATAGCGTAAAATAGAGGAATTCGGTTGAGAGAAATAACGGACGTTAAAAAAGTTCTCGCGATGAACAACATAACTCTCGCTTTTGTCGGCGACGCGGTTTATTCGCTTTTTATGCGCGAACAATTCGCTCTGCGGTTCGACGCGAAGCCTTTTATGCTCACCGAGGCGTGTTCCGAGGCCGTGAGCGCGAAGGAACAGGCGAAAAAAATCGACTCGATGCTCGAAAACGGATTTCTGACCGAGGAAGAGGAGAGCGTTTATCGCAGGGCGCGTAACGCAAAAAAGGCGAACAAAGCCAAGGGCGCGACGGTAACCGATTACCACAAGTCCACCGGTTTCGAGGCCCTCGTCGGGTTTCTGTATCTCACCGGCAGAGACGAACGGCTCGGCGAAATTTTAAATTACGGATTAAACTACGGAGATTATATAAAAACAAATGAAAATCGAAGGTAAAAATTCTGTCAGAGAACTTTTGAAAACAGGTAAAACGATAGATAAGGTGCTTGTCGCCAACGGGATGAGGGACGCGGAATCGAAAATGCTCGTCAGCGTTATCAAAAGCGCGGGCGTGAAAGTTTCCTTTGCGGACAAGTCTATTTTGGATAAGGAGAGCGAAACCCGCCGTCATCAGGGTTTCATCGCTTACGTTTCCGATTATAAATACGCCGAACTCGGCGATATTCTCAACGCCGTGAAAGATAAAGACGACGCGTTCATCGTAATTTTAGACGGCGTTGAAGATCCCCACAATCTCGGCAGCGTTATAAGAGTTTGCGAGTGCGGCGGCGTGGACGGACTTATCATCGGAAAGCACAGAAGCGCGAGCGTTACCGACGCGGTTATGCGTATTTCGGAAGGCAGCGCGAATCATCTCAAAATCGCGAGGGTTACGAACATAAACAACGCTCTTGACGAAATCAAGGAAGAGGGCATCTGGGCTTACGCTTTGGAACTCGGCGGCGGAAGCATCTACAAAACCGACCTCAAGGGCAGAATCGCGATCGTTATCGGCGGCGAGGACACGGGCGTGAATAAACTCACGCAGAAAAAATGCGACGCGGTTATGTCTATTCCGATGTATGGCAAAGTTAACAGTTTAAATGCTTCGGTCGCTTGCGGAATAGGCGTTTTCGAAGCGTTAAGACAAAGAAAAAATGTATGAAAAATTGAGCGATAACGAACTTATAGCCTTACATCAGAGCGGTGATGCGGAAGCGTTCCCGGTTATTCTGGAGAGGTATAAGGAGTTGGTTAAGTCTATCGCCCGTTCGTATTTTCTCGTCGGCGGCGACCGTGACGATCTCGTTCAGGAGGGCGTTTTAGGGCTTCTCAAAGCGGTGAACACTTTCGATAAGGAAAGGGGCGCGTCGTTTAAAACGTTCGTGTACAGATGCGTTTCGGCATCGATTCAGAACGCCGTCAAAAAATCTTTGAGCAAGGGCAACATGCCGCTCAACGACTCTGTTGAACTGACAGACGAACTGAAACTCGTTTCGCCGTTCAACCCGGAGGAAATGCTGCTCATCGGCGAACGCGGCAGAGCGCTTAACGACGGCGCGAACGCGGCTCTTTCGGAACTTGAATTTAAAATTCTCAGATATTACTTAGCCGGAATGACTTACGGCGAAATAGGCAAACTTACCGGAAGGAGCGCGAAATCTGCCGATAACGCGTTGCAGAGAATAAAGAAAAAACTAATTAAAATAATCGGCGAAGGTGATTTTTAATGGCATATCTTGCGTTATACAGAAGATTCCGTCCGAGCGGTTTCGACGGGCTTATCGGACAGGACCATATTGTGAGAACGCTCGTGAATCAGATAAACTCGGGCAGAATAGGCCACGCCTATCTGTTCTGCGGGGCGAGAGGAACGGGCAAAACTTCCGCGGCGAAGATCTTCGCGCGGGCGATAAATTGTCTTTCGCCCGTCAACGGTTCTCCGTGCGGTAAGTGCGAGGCGTGCAAAGCCCTTGCGGACAGCGCGAATCTCGACATCCTCGAAATGGACGCCGCATCCAACAACAAGGTCGAAAACGTCAGAGAAATCCGCGAAAAAATACAGTACCCGCCCGTGAGCGGAAAATATAAAGTCTATATAATCGACGAAGTTCATATGCTTACGACGGAGGCGTTCAACGCGCTTTTGAAAACGCTGGAAGAGCCGCCCAAGCACGCGGTGTTCATTCTCGCCACGACGGAGGTTCACAAACTTCCTTCGACGATTTTGTCGCGGTGTATGCGGTTCGATTTCAGGCTTATCCCCACGGCGCTGATTGCCGAAAATATAGGCAAAATCTATAAGGAAATCGGCAAAGATTACGACGACGAGGCGATAATCGCGATAGCGCGCGCCGGAATGGGCAGTATGAGGGACGCGCTTTCGATTGCGGATATCTGCGTTTCTTATAAGGACGATAAACTGACTTATAACGACGTTTTAGAGATACTCGGCGCGACGGATTCGTCCAAAATAACCAAACTTATCGAAAACATTCTCCGCTCGGACACCGGCAAGGCTCTCGAAACGGTGGAAAGTCTTACGGAATCGGGAAAGAGCGTGGGCGTTCTTTGCAAGGACGTCATCTCGCGCCTGAGGGAAACGATTGTTTGCAAAACGTGCGCCAAGGCTAAGGACATTCTCGAACTTCCGGACGACGTTTACGCGGAAATCGTCCGCGCGGCATCTATCGCCGACGAGCATAGACTGCTCAGAACGATTGAAATTTTCAGCGAGGCGGAAGGGGCTATGCGTTACAGCGTAAGCCCGAAAATAATTCTCGAGTGCGCTTGCATAAAAGCCTCCGAACCTTCTGCCGATTATAATATCGACGCGCTTTTAAGTCGGGTTTCCGCATTGGAGAACGCGTTGAAAGCGGCGGTCGAAGGCGGCGGTTTTGCTCGCGGCAAGGTAAAAGAAGAAACTCCGAAAATCGTTCCGCTTAAGTCGGTAAGCGCTCCCGAAGAAAAGCCGATACGCGAAACGAGAACCGTTTCCGAACCTAAATCCGTTCCCGAAAAGGCGAGCGTTAAACGCGACATTGATATCGCGGATGATTACGGCTATCCCGACGAGGGAATTCCGATTCCTCCGCCGGAAGATTTCAACGACGTCGGAATATCCGCCTATAAGTCGATTAACGAGCAGAAAACGAATGTAAAACCCGCCGTAAAACCCGCTGCGAAGTCCGATGAAAGAACTATTGAAAAACCTGTCGGGTCTGCCGCGGAAGTGAAAACGGCAACGGTTGAAACGGACGCGACGCAGAGCGGCGGACTGAGCGCAGGCAAAATCTGGGGAATGGTCGTGAGAAAACTCAGAGCGGAAAAACAGATAGTCCTTTGGATAGCGTGTCAGGAAATGACGGCGAAACTCTTCGGGAAAACGCTCAAAGTTTACGCTACGGACGACGCGGGATTCAACGCGGTCACGAAGTCGGGCAATCTCGAAGTTCTTTCAAAAATAGTCAAGTCCGTCGGTGATTACGACGTTGAAATAGCGAAAGCCGATTCGAGCCTTGCCGACGAAAGAAGCGGATTTGAAAAGGACGTCGACGAAGTGAAAAAGACTTTCGGTGAAAAAGTAGTTAAAGTCGAAGATTAAAAAGTCTTAAAAAGAATAAAAATCATAAATAAATTTATAACGAATATAAATAAGGAGAAATAATTATGGCATACGGCAGAGGTGGTTTCGGCGGCGGATTCGGCGGCGGAAACCAGATGCAGCAACTCATGAAACAGGCTCAGAAAATGCAGGAGCAGATGGCTCAGGCTCAGGAAGAACTCGAAGAAGCGGAGATCGAGGGCGAAAGCGGCAGCGGACTCGTCAAAGTCGTCGTAAACGGGAAAAAAGTGGTGAAGTCGATTTCTATCGATCCCAAAGCCGTCGATCCGGACGACGTTGAAATGCTCGAAGATCTCATCGTGGCCGCGCTGAACACCGCATATGAAGCGGCGGACGAAGAATACGAAGAAAAAATGGGCAAATTCGGCGGAGCGGGCGGTCTTATCTGATCATGGGAGCCTATATCGAACCCATAGGTAAACTGATAAACCAGTTTACAAAATTGCCGGGCGTCGGCGCGAAAACCGCTCAGAGATACGCTTATAAAATCATAAATATGAGCGAGGAAGAAGCAGCGGAGTTTGCCGAGAGCATAACGAAAGCGAAAAAAGAGGTGCATTATTGCCGCGTGTGCGGAAATTACACCGATAAAGACGTTTGCGATATTTGCTCACTCAGGGATAACTCCGTTATCTGCGTGGTAAAAGAGCCGAAAGACGTTCTCGCGATGGAAAAAGCGCACGAGTTCAAGGGTGTTTATCACGTTCTTCACGGGGTGTTAAGCCCTATGGAGGGGATAACTCCGAACGATATAAGAATCAAAGAACTTCTTTCGCGCATCGCCGCCGGCAACGTCAAAGAAGTTATCATGGCGACGAACCCGGACGTGGAGGGTGAAGCCACCGCCATGTATATTTCGGGACTTTTGAAGCCGCTCGGCGTAAAGGTGACGAGGCTCGCGCACGGAATTCCCGTCGGCAGCGAACTCGAGTATGCGGACGAAGTTACCATTTCGCGCGCTATTCTCGACAGAAAAGAAATGTGAAACCGACAACGCATAACGATGCCGGACAAGATTAAAACGCGCCGATACAAATTAAAAACGAATTTAACAGCGGACGGTAAAAAACTTTGCAAAAAACGAAAAAGGCGCGGAAATAACGCCGGTTTGGCAAAAGGGCGACCGGGAAAACCTCGGCCGTCCTTATTTTTGTTCGTCAGCGAGATTTACAAGAGTTTGAGGGAAGATAAGGGTTCGTAAAAACGGAGAACGCATCCGTCAAAAATCACAAACGTAAAAACACTAAGGATATGAACCGAAATGAAAAAAATTAAAAAGATAGTTTTGTTTTTAGTAGCGGCGCTCGTTATTGCTTTTTGCGGCGGCGAGACGGCGAAGTTGTACAAAAACTTCGCCAATGCCGAATATAAGATCGCAAACGATCGGAACTCATTGTCGGCAAGCGGAACAAAAACGACTCAGATAGAACTTGGCGCGTATATAAGTCTCGGCAAATATAACGGAAAAAGCATTGTCTGGAGATGCGTCGGCATTGACGAAAAAGGCTGCCTGATGCTTGCCGACAACGTAATCGACACGCTTCCTTACGACGCTATGACAAACGACAACAGCCGTTCAAAATCTCATAGCCGCAATTATAAGCGTGACACGTACGGTTCTAACTATTGGAAAGACAGCAACATGCGCTCGTGGTTAAATTCCACGGCTAACGCCGGCGAAGTGAAGTGGTTATGCGGCAATCCGCCGAGGAGCGGTTATGTCGACGGTAATGCTTACGACGAAAAAGCCGGATTTTTGAACGACTTTTCAAAAGCAGAGATAGCGGCCATGAAGACGGTCACTCAACGCTCGCTTGTATCGCACCCCGAATACAAACGAGGAATTTATGACGGCGACGGTCGTTCCGATCTTGAATTAAATTACGACATCCAAAACGTTGCCAATAATTTTGAAAGCGCATACGGCGAAAATTCAACCGAAAAAGTCTTTCTTCCCGACGTTAAGCAGGTCAATACCGTCTGGAAAAATTTTGGTGATTATTATATAGGGAAAAACGAGCAAGGTATGGGCTGGCCGTATTGGCTCAGAACGCCGGTATCCGATTGTAACCACGATATGCGTTACGTCCACAATAACGGTACGATAGGCAGAGAGTCGCCGCAACGTAACTATATCGGAGTCAGACCGGCATTTTATCTTGATACCGATTATTACGTAGCGACTTCGGGCAACGGAACGTCGGCAAACCCGTATAAAGGAGCGGCGCCCGACAAGAAGGAGGACGATTATACCGTTGCCGAGCCCGAGGATGATCCGAATCGGGAATGGGACGTAAGCACGGAGCAGACACTCGCGCTTACTCTCGGACCTTATTATTCTGCCGACGGTAAATATAAAAATCCCGTAATTCCCGTATATACCATTCAAAAGACGAGAAGCGACGCGGAAAATATGGTTATCGTCATTTGTGGCGAAGGATACACCGAAAATCAGCAACAAAAGTTTATCAACGACGTAAAAAAGGTGTGGAGCGGGGCTATGCAATACGAACCGTATCGCAGTTATGCCGACAGGTTTAACGTTTACGCTCTTTGCACGGCGTCGGAATCAAGTTTCGAGAATGGCGGCAGCACGTTTTTCGACGTAGTCGTAGGCTCTAACAATTCTTCGTCGATATCGACAAATATGGGCAATCCCTGGAAAAACCATATTTTTGAAAGATGTATAGGCCCTGCGTTTATCGAGCAGATACACGACGCGCATATTCCGAACAAAACAGAACCGGACAAAATGTTTTGGGACGATAACGAGCAATATCCGCCATATTACTACGTGCATAATTATATCAACCAGTTTGCTTTGATCGTCAATACAAACCGCAACTTTGGCGACGCGTATACAAATCTTCCGTTTGGTTTCCATTATTTCATAACTCCGTCCGACAGCTATCGCGCGCCACAGACTTTTGCGCACGAGCTCGGGCACGGATTGTTAGGACTTGGCGACGAGTATATGGACAGGGTGTCGGAACAAACGGATCTTACTTCGCTTAACGTTGCCTGCAACGTCAACCCGGATCAGGTAAAGTGGAAAAAACTTTTAGGATTCAGAAAAACTTATTCCTGCCCTTCGCAGTCATACGGCAATGCTTTTAACTCAAGTTATGAATGTCTTATGCGCGACACTGACTATTCGTTCTGCGAAGTATGTAAGTTGCAAGGTTATAAGAGGTTGTCTCAACTTGTCAGCGGCAAAAGTCTGTACGTGGCAGACCCCGAAGTCAAGAAATATACAGGGCGGTATTCTGCGTTGTCGGATTTTGCGGACACGACCTATAACGGATATTATAATTTTGCGAACTATCGTAACGGAGCATTGCTGAGCGGTGCAGACAAAAACAAATTCGGCGCAGGTATGGCCGGCGAAAAAATCGAACTGCGAACTATTATTCAGAATCTTTCGGACACCGCGGAACGTCATATTACTATGAAAGTTTGGATAAAACGCGCCGACGGCAGCGTTGCAACCACGGTCGGCGGTAAAAGAATGGAAGCGACGCAGACGTTTGTTGTTCCCGTGTGGAGCGAAAAGAGCAAATTCTGGCAAAAGGGCGCTTTGAGGTATGACGGCAGCGATTTCAATTCGGGATTGGAAAGTTGCTCAATGATTTATCAAATCCCGTCGGACGCGGTCCTGAAAGACGGAGACGTCGTCGCCTTTGCGGTAATCGACGAAAACGGGAACGTGCTTGCAAACGACGACACCGAAACTCAGACTTACGCAAACGTTAATATTGAGTACAGGTTTGAAGACGGCAGCGAAATACCCAATGCTCCGAAAGCCGTAATACCTCTTGCGGTCGGAAGTATGATTAACTGGACAGCCGCGCCTGAACTTTTCGGTTATACGTTAAGCAAAGCAGAAGGTCTTAATCGGCAGGTAAGCGGGAGCGGGCAAACCGTAACGTATTATTATACAAAACAAAACGACACTCATATCCACGACTATGGTGAAGTAAAATATACCTGGACGGGTAACGACACTTGCAAAGCGGAAAGAGTTTGCAAGTACGACAACGCTCACGTCGAAAGCGAAACGGTAACTGCAACGGTTGTGGAAATCAAAGCGGCAACGTGCAAAGAAAAAGGCAGAATGAAATATATCGCTATCTTTGAAAATGCTGCGTTTGCGACGCAGGAAAAGGAAGTCGATAGCGATTTTGCCGAGCATACCTATGGGAAGTGGACGGACGAAATACCTGCAACAACGGAGGAGTTCGGAACGAAAGGGCATTACGAGTGTTCTGTTTGCGGAAAATATTTTGACCGGAACGGCAACGAAATCGCCGACCTCAGAATTGCGAAAATCGGCGCGCATAACGTGATAATAAACGGCGAAAGTAAATTCTATGCGGAAGGCGAAAGCGTAACCGTAACGGCAGAAGATAAAGACGGCAAGGTATTCAAAGGCTGGAAGGACGCAAGCGAAAAAATCGTGAGCGTCGAAAAGAGGTATACCTTTACCGTAACGGGCGAAACAACTCTTACCGCAGTGTATGAAGATAAGCCTTCCGGCGGTGGCGGATGCAACGGAGCAATAATCGCCGACAGCGGCAAAAGCGGATTTTCGGGCGGTGCGATTGCAGGTATCGTAATCGACTCGATAGCGGTCGCAGGAATCGGCGGATTTGCCGTTCTTTGGTTTGCTGTCAAGAAAAAGGCGTTTGCGGGCTTGGGAGTAGCTTTGAAGAAAGACTTTACGGCAATGGGCAACTTCTTCAAAAATCTCGGAGCAAAAATCAAAGCATTGTTCACCAAGAAAAAATAAGATAAACTAAACAAAACAAGACCATCACTCGATAAAACGGGTGGTGGTCTTGTTTTTGCTATTAAGGATTCAAAATGTGCGAGGCAAGATAAAACCTCAGTTCTTTTTAATAAAATCGAGCGTTTTTTCTGCCATGTCGCTAATGGATACGCTATTGTAGCCCATAAGCGTACTTTCAAGAGTGTCGTTTACTCTGTCTTTCCAATATGACGGTATGGCGTTATAACCGATAGCCGTACCTAATACGGAACCTACGGTTGCGCCGTTGCAATCTGTATCGAAGCACGCGCCGACAGCCATACAGATTGATTTGCCGTAATCTTTGTTGCCGTATAAAAGCGCTGCGGTAACTATTTCGGCATTGGAAATTGTATGACACCAATTGTAGCTGAACTCTTCGTTCCAACGCGTTCTTATGTCGGATATGCAACTTTCGGCAGATACGCCGTTTTCATGCATGGCAATAATGTTTGTGACGGCTTTATGTAATCTGGACGATGACGGAATTTGCGAAAGTCCGGCTTGTATAATGCGTTTGATGTCATCGGTAACGTACGCTTCGGCAATCATGGCGGCCACCCACATCGAACCATAAATTCCGTTTTTAACGTGTGAAACGCGTGCGTCGCGCCATGCCATTTCTGCCGCCGTTTCGGGATCCTCGGGATTGATATATCCGTAAAAATCCGAACGAATTTGCGCGCCTATCCATTCACGATAGGCGTTTTTGTATTCACCGCTTTCGGGCGGAACGAAACCGTTAATCAAGTTGATATACGCAACCCTTTCGGCAGTGCAGTAGGCATATTTAGTCTGCGTGGAAAGCCATACTTCGGCAACGTCGGACGAAGTGAAATCTCTGCCGTAACGCTTTAAAACTTCATACGCGATCAGCATATAGTTGGTGTCGTCGTCGGACGGCATTTTGTTGAAATCCTTCGGGTAAGCACGTTGTTTTATGGGATGCGTTATGTCGCTTGAATCTATTTTTTGTACATCTTCAAGGTCGATATATCTATGTAAAGGGTAGTTGTCGGTACGGGTTAAAATCTTTTTCATGTCGGGCATTAGGATACATTCCACAGGTTTGCCAAGATAACAACCGCAAATTCTGCCGTACCAACCGCCCTTGACTTTATCAAGCAAGATTTCATCGTCAAGTTTGGCGGCGGTTCCCTTGTGGAAACAACCGTCGCTTAACGTTTTTATCGCTACGTAATCGTTCGGCTCGACAAAGTCGTACCCCTTTTTTATCGGCAGAGAATCGACTATTTTAAAAATCGAATCGGCAATTTCGTCTTTATGTTTACTTGGCGGCATTTTTTCAACGGCAACAAAAACGTCCCTCAAATTCTCGACATCCTTGCCCTCGTCGACGAGTTGGCTGTATTCGATTTCAAGACTTTTAGCATAAGACTCCCACGAGTGCATTTTTCCGTAATCGGGGACGTATTCTTTGTCGGTTCGCCCGTCGGAAACTTCGGCGTCTGTCTTGTGGCAAAGGTAGTCCATGGACACATTGAAAAGTGTTGCTATGGAAATGAGTTTTTCTATGGTAGGAAGGCTTAATCCCGATTCCCACTTTTGCACCGATTGGCGCGTGACGTCCAGTTTTTCAGCGAAAACTTCTTGTGAGAAACCGCTTTTCGTACGCAATTTGTAAATTTTTTCTGAAATAGTCATGACAAAAGCTCCTTAATTTGTTTTAAATAATTATAAAACAAAAAGTAGTGCATTGCAACCAACGTTGCGTTGCTATTTTTGCAACCGTTGGTTGTGCGAAAGGCTCAAACGAATTGGTGCGCCGATTGTTTGTTGTCGGGCGGAAGAAAGTGTGTTTGCGACGGAAGTGGAGGGATTCGTCCGACCGTGCCCTTCGGCGGTAAGTGTAGTGCAACGGAACGCTACGTCATTTCGTTCTCCCAAAACAAAAGAGATAAGTCGGCGAGAGCAAAAGACAGCATAAGAAAAAGGCTTGACTATTTTTGTCAAACCTTTTCCTGTACGACTCCAAGCCGAGCCGACGCTGGTGGAGATAAAGGGACTCGAACCCTCGGCCTATGCGTTGCGAACGCATCGCTCTACCAACTGAGCCATATCCCCATATGGACGGAACTTGTTAAATGTTCCGTTTTTTTTACTTTTTTAACAAAATTCGCCGAATAAAAACTGCGTTTCCGAGCGATATTCCTCGCCCGCTTTAAGCAAGTCTGCTTTAACGTCGCCGACGTTCATCGAGTTCGGATAACCTTGCGTTTCAAGACATAATCCGCATCTTTTTCCGATGATTACGCCGCCGTGAACTGCTATTTTTCCAAGGAAATTTCCGCTGTAAAACTGTACGCACGGTCTGTCCGTGTAAGCGCGCATCCAAACACCGTCTACCGTGGTGGACAACTCCGCGAATTTGCGGAATCCGTTGCCGTTTATCACAAAATTGTGATCGTAGCCGCCGGCAATGTTTATCTGAGCGTCGTCCGCGTCGATATCTCTGAAAATCGACTTCGCTCTGCGGAAATCCATCGGAGTTCCTTCGACCATCATTTTTCTTCCGGTCGGAATCATCTCTTCGTCAATCTCCATAAACGCGTCCGCATCGAGCTTGAAATAATGCGTGTCGATAACCTGATCGCCGAGCAGATTAAAATAAGTGTGATTCGTCAGATTGATATAGGTATCTTTATCCGTCGTAGCGTAATACGATATCGAAAAGCTCTTTCCTGAAACAGAAAATCTCACTTTTACGGTTAAATTCCCCGGAAAACCCTCTTCTCCGTCTTGCGAAACGTACTTCATTTCGACGAAATTTTCGCCCGTTCCGTCCTCATCGATGTCCCAGACGCGCTTGTCGAAACCGATTTGCCCGCCGTGAAGGCAATTTTCGCCTTCATTTTTGAAGAGTTTATATTCTTTGCCGCCGAGGTTGAACTTCGCTCCGCCGATGCGACCGGCATATCTGCCGACCGTCGCGCCGAGATAACCGCTCGCAGAAACGTATTCTTCCAGCGAATCGTAGCCGAGTACTCTTTCTTTCCCTTTATATTTAAGGGATTGAACGGTCGCGCCGTAAGTTAAGACGGTGACTTCGACGAACTCGTTTGACAAAGTGAAAGCGTAAACGTCCTTACCGTCGTGATTTTTACCGAATAATTTCTTATCCATAAGCCGATCGCTCCCTCAACTTGTCGAAATATATTTTACACCGAAAAAAAATTTTTGTAAAGGTTTTTAAGGCAATTTCTTGTTATTTTTTTTATTTTATGTTAAAATGGTATAGTGGAGGATTGTTTTTGCGAACGAAACACGAAATCCCTCGCGATTCCGCGATAATCGCAAAACCGTCTGTTTTCACATATTTTTATATAAAGGAGGTCGTTTATGAGCGAAGAATTAAAAAATATCGATCACGAGATTGAAGAAACACCCGAAAAACGCGACTTTGAAGAAGAACTTTTACAACTGTTGCAAAGCAACGAACCTCCGGAACAATTAAAAACCGACCTCGGCAATTATCACGACAACGATATCGCGGCGGTTTTGCCGCAACTGACAAAAGCCGAACGTCTGAAACTTTATAAAGTTCTCGGCGTTTCCGCCGTATCCGAAATATTCGCCTATCTCGACGACGTTGAAGAATACATCGAGGAACTCGACAGTGAAAAAGCCGCGGACATCATCGAAAGCATGGACGCGGACGACGCTATCGACGTTCTCGACGAACTCGAGGACGATAAGAAAGAAGAGATTCTCGGGTTGATGCAAAAGGACGCCGCGCGCGACGTTCAACTCATCGATTCTTATGACGAGGATATGATCGGTAGCCGAATGACGACGAACTTCGTTGCTTTCAGCAAGGATTTCACCGTTAAACAAGCCATGCGCACCGTCGTTAAGGAGGCCGGAGAAAACGATAATATTTCCACTCTTTACGCTCTCAAAGCCGACGGAACGTTTTACGGCGCGATAGATCTGAGCGATCTTATCCGCGCGAGGGAAGGCACGTCTCTCGATTCGATAATCACGACGTCTTACCCTTACGTTTACGCCAGCGAAACGGTTGAAGAGTGTATCGAGCAGTTAAAAGATTATTCTGAAGATTCCATCCCCGTACTTGACGCGGACAACAAACTGATAGGCATCATCACTTCGTCCGACATCGTTGAGGTCGTAGACGAAGAAGCGGGCGACGACTACGCGAAACTCGCAGGTTTAACCGAAGCCGAGGACGTTAAAGAGCCGCTCCTGAAGAGTATACGAAAAAGATTGCCGTGGCTGTTGATTCTGTTGGGCTTGGGGCTTGTGGTTTCGAGTATAATAAGTCAGTTTCAGTCTGCCGTTACGGCGGCGAGCCTTCTGATTCTATATTCGTTCCAGAGCCTTATCCTCGACATGAGCGGAAACACGGGAACTCAATCCCTCGCGGTGACGATAAGAGTTTTAAACGAAGAGGCTATTTCGGGTAAGGACACGATTAAGTTTATACTGAAAGAATTGCGAATAGGACTTACAAACGGGCTTATCATCGGCACGCTTGCGTTTATTTTCGTAGGGCTGTATCTCGCGTTCGTTCCGGGCGCGCTCACGGCAGGCACTCCGGCATACGTCGGTTTCGAAGTTTCGGCTTGTATCGGAATTTCGCTCGTCGCGGGTATGCTCATGGCAAGTCTTGACGGAACGCTTATTCCTATTCTTTTCAAGAAAATAGGCATAGACCCTGCGGTCGCCTCCGGACCTCTCATCACAACGCTTAACGATCTGATCGCCGTCTGCGTTTATTACGGCGTTTCGCTTCTTTTGTTCGTGCAGATCGGGTTGTTCCGGATTTAACTGCTTAATTGATTGCAAAAAACCGCGTTTATCGACTTATACGGCAATTTATGCCTGTAAAAAAACAAAATTCATAACACGCAAAAAGCGGAAGGATTTCCGTTTGAAGCGAGCCCCGGAAGTTGGACAGAGAGGAGAACATCCGGGGTGTTTTTTATGGTAAAAAAGGGACAAACATTCAAAAAAACGCGCCGCCGGACCACGGTTCGTTTTATTCTTGTCCGGCGTATCGGACGTCCGCGAGGATAAACTGCTACGAAAACGGCAATTTACCCCTGTTTTGCATAGAAAAAGACACACGCGTCGGAGTTTTATACGCTCCTTT
>URKE01000013.1 GCA_900548285.1 uncultured Eubacteriales bacterium
TGCCACCTTCGTTCTTGACAGACATGCAAAAGGCGCCATAGATAGTATCGATTTGGTGCCCGACGGCGGCGTCGTCCCCGCGCTTTGGATAACCCTTTAAGACAATCTGATAAATAAGGCAATCGGGCCGTCTTTTTTAAGGCGGCTCGAACTGCCCGACGGAGAAAAGTTATGAAAGTAATAAGAAACCTTATTATAACTCTTGTGGTTATAGTGGCAATACTCGGAGTCGTCATTATCGGCGGATATATCTACGTCCGCACGACGTACGGCATAGATCTTTTCCGCACCGCAGGACAATTAAAAACTCTTACGCAAGCGGTTGACGAAACCGCGCTTTGTCCCGACGCTTACGGCGAAGAAGATTTCGCCGCAATGAAAACCGAACTCAACCAAAAGTTTGACGGATTTGTTTCTTACGAAGAAGGCAAGGGCGTTAACGGTTATTCGGTTAATTTCGGCTCGCTTGCGGATAAAAGCGTGAGCGGTACGATTTCGCTTACCGAAAAACAGGTCGGAGCGATTATTCAGACGGTGTTTTTCGGGCAAACCGGCGGCAAATTGAATATCGGCGGGAAAGACGTGTCCGTAACCGTCGTACAGGTTGACTTTTCCGAAATTGCCGAAAACGGAAGCGCGGACTTTAACGTTGTGGTGAAAACAGACCTTACGCCATTTAAAGCCGATATGAGTAATTTTCCGTATAAATATTTTAAAAAATATATTCCGGACAACCTTTACGTTTCATCCGTCGTGCGCGTGGATAAGGCGGAAGATGACGGCTTTTCTTATACCGTAACGCATAAAGCGCTTACGCTCAACAATCTTTCTGCAGACGACACGGCGGATTTGTTCAACACGCTCGATGCCGTACTGAAAATCGGAACGGCCGAAAATCTGAATATGCAAGTCGGACGGATGGCGGTAAACACGCTTATAGGTACGGCGGAAAACAACGGCTTCGCTTATTCTCTTAAAGCAATCGGCGCAACTGCGTTTAAATTTGAAACCGCGTCCGGCGCAGATCGGTTTATCGTCAGCTGATCGTTTAAAAGTTGTGTAAAACTAAAATTTCACAATATAAAACGGGAAGTTTTTTAAGCTGCCCGTTTTAATCTCGGCTGGCATTGCAACAATATATAAAAAGAACGGGAATGAATCCCGTTCTTTTTATATGGTGCCGCTGGTCGGGGTCGAACCGACACGGTATCGCTACCACGGGATTTTGAGTCCCGCGCGTCTGCCAATTCCACCACAGCGGCATTTTTTTTCAAAGCGTTTTGAATCATTTTTCTTGCGCTTTATTTCCGCATTTATCCGCAAGTTTTGCATTACGCTTGATTTTTTTAATCGTTTGTGCAATAATATGTTTACGGATACAACGCTTATGTATCATATCACATTTTACGAAATAAATCAACGATTTAAACGCCTCAAAAGGAATTTTTTATGAATAATCTCATTCTTATCGACGGAAACAGTCTTATCAATAGAGCCTATTACGCAACGCCGCCGTTATCTTCCAAAGACGGCAGACCGACGAATGCCGTGTATGCTTTCGTCAATATGCTCGTAAAACTCATTTCCGAGGTGAAACCCGAATACATTCTCGTCGCTTTCGACAGAAAAGAGCCGACTTTCAGACATAAAATGTATGCCGATTACAAAGGCACGAGAAAGCCGATGCCCGACGATCTTCGTCCGCAGGTCGAACTTTTGAAAACCGTACTCGACGAGATGAAAATATCCCGTTACGAATGCGCCGGAATAGAGGCTGACGATATTCTTGGCGCTTCTTCGAGAAAATTCCCGGTGAACTCCATAATCGTAACCGGCGATAAGGATAGTTTCCAACTCGTAGGCGAACGCACGAGCGTATATTTTACCAAAAGGGGAATTTCGGACGTAGAGATATACGATAACGATAATTTCACCGACAAAACGGGTTTGATTCCGAAACAGATAATCGACCTGAAGAGTCTTATGGGTGATAGTTCGGATAATATTCCGGGCGTGAGCGGAGTGGGGGAGAAAACAGCCTTGAATCTCGTCAAAACTTACGGCTCGCTCGAAAATCTTTACGCTAACGTCGAAACTCTTACGGGAAAACTCAAAGAAAGAATCGAAACGTCGAAAGACGTCGCTTTTCTTTCCAAAACGCTTGCAACGATCGACACTTCGGTTGAAATACCTTTAACGCTTGAAGATCTGAAATTCGATTTTCCTTTTTCTATGAGCGTCAAAGAACTTTTTTCCGAACTCGATTTTAAAAATCTTATAAAAAAGGATGCTTTATTCGCTTCCGATAAAATTTCGGATAAGACAGAAGACAAAAAGAGCATAGAAGGCAGGATAATCCATCTCAAAAATAATGACGAACTTCCGGATTTCCCCGTAGAAAAGCCGTTGTCCGTTGTGTTTGAAAAGGATTTTGCCGTTTCCGACGGTATTGACGAATACGTTATGAAAATTCCCGAAAACTTTTTCGACGAAGGAATGTCTTTCGAGAATTGCATTTCCCTTATCAGACCGCTTTTTGCCGATAATAACAGAAGAATAATTCTCTGGTCAAAAAAGGCTTTCAAAACGTCGATGGTCGGGTTCGGCTTTGAATTCAACGCTCGTGCAGACGACGTTTCCATTCAGAAATATCTCGCCGATTTCAGCGGTAAGGATGACAGCCTTTCCGACGTGATAAAAGAATACGGACTTGACGAAACCCGCCTTGCAACCTCGCTCTTTTCACTCGCTCAGATTATGGGTGATAAACTTAAAAAAGAGGGGTTAATCGACTTATACGAGGACTTAGAACTTCCGTTGAATGACGTTTTGTTCGATATGGAACAGGCCGGATTCAAGATAGACAGAAAAACTCTTTCCGAAATGAGCGCGGATTTTGAGAAGAGAATAAATGCTCTTAACGATAAAATCATCAGTTGTGCCGGTGAGAATTTTAACGTTAACAGCACGAAACAACTCGGCGTAATTCTTTTTGAAAAACTTGGTTTGAAATCAAAAAAGAGAAACAAAACGAAAACGGGTTATTCCACGAGCGCGGACATTCTCGAAGAGATGAAAGACGAGCATCCGATAATTCCCGCTATTTTAGAATATCGCAGAATTCAGAAACTTTATTCCACGTACGTAAAAGGATTCGAGCCTTTGATCGATAAAAAGACGGGGCTTGTTCACACTTGTTTCAATCAGACTTTGACGTCCACCGGCAGATTATCTTCAAAGGAACCGAATTTACAGAATATTCCCGTCAGAGATAAGGAAGGGAAGGAAATCAGGAAGTTGTTTATTTCTTCTTTCGACGGAGGGAAAATCGCGGGCGCGGATTATTCGCAGATCGAGTTACGTCTTTTGGCTCATTTCAGCGGTTGTAAGCCGCTTATCGAAACGTTTACGAGCGGCGGAGATATTCACGCGCTCACGGCGTCGCAGGTTTTCGGAGTACCGCTTACGGAAGTGACTAAGGAGATGCGTCAAAGCGCGAAAGCAGTCAATTTCGGAATTATTTACGGCATTTCCGATTATGGTCTTGCCGAGCAACTGAAGATTTCGCCAAAGAGGGCAGCTGAGTATATCCAAAAATACTTTGAAATGTATCCGAGCGTGAAAGAATATATGGACGGCAACGTCGATTTCGCGAGAAAAAACGGTTACGTGAAAACCTTGCTCGGCAGAAAACGTTATATCCGCGAAATCAATTCTTCAAATTATAATCTGCGTTCGTTCGGCGAAAGGGCGGCAATGAATATGCCTCTTCAGGGAACGGCCGCGGACATTATAAAAATCGCAATGCTAAAAGTATACAATAAGTTTAAAGAACTCGGTTTGAAGTCGAAACTTATTTTGCAGGTACACGATGAACTTATCGTCGACGCTCATCCCGACGAGGTTGAAAAGGTACTTGAAATCCTGAAAAACGAAATGCAGACAGCCGTAACGCTTTCCGTACCTTTGACGGTGGAAACGGAGTGCGGCGAAAGGTGGTTTGACGCAAAATAATGATTAAAGTTGCTATTACGGGCGGAATAGGGAGCGGAAAGTCTACCGCCGCGGCTATTTTGGGTGAGTTCGGTTATAAATGCGAGTCTGCGGATAAAATTTATCATGAATTGCTTTCCGATGAGAAATTTGTTGAAAAAATATCCGAACATATGGAAATTGAACCGATTTTTTGCAACGGAAAAAAAATTCTCGATAAAAAAACGTTGTCGGATAAGGTTTTCGGCGACAAAAAGGAGTTGAAAAGACTTAACGAATTCACGCATCCCGTCGTTATGGACGTTATGATGAGAAAAATGGAGAGCTTGAAAAACGAGAAGATAGTATTTGCCGAAGTCCCCGTTTTGTTTGAGGGCGGGTTCGATAATCTTTTCGACTACGTTGTTGTTATTAAGAAAAATATTGAAAGTCGCGTAATTAAAACTATGGATCGCGACGGAAAGAGCGCTGATGACGTCAAAAGGGTAGTTGCTGCGCAATTCGATTACGATAATATCGAAGAAAACGAGAAATTTATCGTAGTAAATAACAACGGAACTATCGTTGACTTGAAAGAAAATTTAAAGAGCGTCGTTGCCGGAATTCTTCAAAAAAGGCAAAAAATATGCTGAAAAACGATTGATTTTTATTTTTATTTGAGTTATACTTAAAATGTAAATCTGTCCATCGGGTTTACTTTTTATAAACGGAAGTTTATCGAAGCGGTCATAACGAGGCGGTCTTGAAAACCGTTTGCCCAAAAGGCACAGGGGTTCGAATCCCTTAACTTCCGCCAAGCAAAACCTAAATCGAATACGAAAGTGTTTGGTTTAGGTTTTATTTTTTTAGTAAAAACGGCTAATGCGTATATGCAATAGCCGTAAATTTTAGAGATAAGGAGGTGACCCACGGTGCCACTTGGGAGCCAACTTATTTATGCTTGATAACTCCGTAAGAAATTATCATAAGAGCCTTAAACAAGGCTTTCATAAACATCACCTCCTTAACGCGCCAAGGCTAATAAGCACCTTAACGCTTTGGCAAAATTATTATACAGATTTTTATTACAAAAGTCAAGTTGCAGACGGCTTTATGCCGCGAAAGGTTCGTAGGCGACAGAAAGGAGTGTGTCAGGCTATAGTCAAGCACCCGCCAAAGAGCCATTTGGTTTTTTTCGTTGAAAATTAAAGGCAAAACAATCTGTTTGTTTGTACAAAAAAACAATACACAAAATAGTGACGTTTCTTTCTGTCTACGGTCGGTTGTGCCTTGCATTTTTAGGCTGAATGTGGTATAATGCAAGTAGTATAATTGAAATTGAGGTTATGGAAAGAATACGAGCATAACAGAGATGGTTATACAAATGCTAAAGCTGAGCTTGTAAAACGATATACCGAGAAAGCTAACTTGTTATACAGCAACCGGTACTAATAGATACCAACCTAACGTCCAGCATGGATTCTACTTGGTGATGAGAAATGATTATTAACAAAAACGAATATTTAATTTGTCCTTGTAAAGTTTCATCCATACCATATTGGAAAGCAACGTCTATAACCGTACCCGATGGTATGTGTATTGTACACCAAGACAATTTCAACATAATAGAATATCAACATTACATTGACGAGCCATATTTTCGCTTAATACATAGCCTGCAAGACTTGTCTATTCAAGTGCTTCCACAAGGATATTCGCTTTGTAACGCCACTTTGAAGGACTTTTCAGAGCACATCAATAGCTGCTATAACGGAGTCGGTGTAACAGAAGCCGACCTCCGAGACTATACAGCTCGTCCAGTATATGATTCTGCTTTATGGTTGGCAATTAAGGATAACCAAACCGATGAAGTGGTTGCAACAGGAATTGCTGAGCTTGACAAAGAGATTGGTGAGGGCGTTTTAGAGTGGATTCAAGTATCTGAACAACATCGTGGATATGGATTGGGCAAATATGTTGTTTTAGAGTTGTTATGGAGAATGAAAGAAAGAGCTACGTTCGTTACTGTATCCGGTCAATGTAATAACCCTACCAATCCAGAGGCGTTGTATCGCAAATGTGGATTTACTGGCTCTGATGTATGGCACGTTTTGAGAAAGCGGTAAACATCATTGAAACCAAACAAATTAGAGCTAACACTTTTTGTGAATACTAATTTCTCTTATTCTATTATAGTTCATAATGCCACCCATTATTGCAAGGCAGACATATACTTTTTACGAATACTGTTTTGCCTGCGCCGCCATTAGGGAATAATACGAACCCTGACGATAAGTTAGAGTTCGTATTGTTCTTTTCTAACGAATATTTCGGCATAAAAGTCGATTTGAACGGCAAAAAGAAGAATCAGCCGGGCGTTTAAACCTCTCGGCTGTTTTTGTGTTTTATAAAGGTGGTTATATGGCTGAGTCTGAGGTAGATATATGCCGGACGACGAATGTAAAGTTAATGTAAAGTCACTGTAAATTTTCGGCAAATACGCGGTTATGGGATTTATGCGGTTGTAATAATCCTTGTTTTCTGTTATATTGAAAATAATTTGAAGTTTTAGCACAACGTTATAATCAATTTACAAATAAAGTTGTTAAAACCGAATTTTTCGTTGATTTACAGGAGACAAACAATATGACAGCGCAGGAAATATTGCAGTTGATTCAAAGTTTAATTTGGCTGCTTGCGGGCGTCGGCGTGTTCATCGTCGGTATGAATTTTATGGGCGACGCTTTGGAAAAATGCGCGGGAAACGGAATGAAAAGGCTGCTTGAAAAAATAAGCAACAACCGTTTTTCGGGTGTGGGAATAGGCGCGGGCGTTACCGCGATTATTCAGAGTTCGTCCGCAACTTCGGTTATGGTTATCGGACTTGTCAACGCGGGCGTTATGACGCTTATGCAGGCAACCCCCATAATCATGGGCGCGAACATCGGTACGACGGTGACGGGTGTTCTTGTCGCGCTTAAAAACGATTATTTTAATATGGTCATGTACCTGCTTGCGTTCGCAGGCGTATTGATGGGATTTACGAAAAGAGAAAAAGTTAAAATCGCAGGCAGTCTTTGCTGCGGTCTGGGACTTATTTTCGTCGGACTGAACGTGATGAGCAGCGAGCAGGCTTTCGGAAATCCGCTTGTCAAAGATTTATTTAAAAGCATATTCGGCGTAATCGATTTTCCGTTGCTTCTTATTGTTGTCGGTATGATATTTACCGCGTTGATACAAAGTTCGTCCGCGGCAACCGGCGTGGTGATAACAATGGTCGGAAACAGCGTTTTACCTTTGGATCTTGCGTTGTTTATCGTTCTCGGGGCAAATATCGGTACTTGCGTGACCGCTTTGCTTGCCTCAATCGGCGCGAATGCAAACTCGAAAAGGGTTGCGCTCATTCATTTCACGTTTAACGTGATAGGAACGGCATTGTTTACGATAATAATATGGGTATTCCGTCAGTCCGTAGTAAACCTTCTGACGGCGATGTTTCCGGGAAGCGGCGCTATGGCTCTTCAGATGCGCATATCTGCATTCCACGTAATATTCAACGTAACCACCACGTGCTTGCTTCTTCCGTTTGTAAAACAATTAGTGGCGCTTTCCCGTTTTGTTATTAAAGATAAAACAGAACACAAGGAAACGTTTGCGCTTAAATACGTCGACAATCGTCTGCTATCGATGACTCCCGTCGCTTTGATGCAGGTCAAAAAAGAGATAGAATACATGATGAGCCTTGTGGAAAAGAACATAGGGTTGTCATTTTACGCCGAAGAAACAAAAAGTGTGGACGACGGCGAGGAAATTCATAAAAACGAGGATATAATAGACTTCACGAACACCGCGCTGACCGACTTTCTGATAAAATTGTCGGTAGACGTTCAGCAAAGCGACGAAACCGTTATCGGCTCGTATTTCCACGTTCTGAACGACCTTGAAAGGATAGGCGACCACGCGGAAAACTTCTTCGATATCGTGGAAGATATGCGCAGAAAGAAACTTTCGTTCTCCGTGCAGGCTCAGGAAAAAATACGCGTAATGTACAACAAAGTAACCGAAATGTTCACCATTTCGAGAGACGCATTCGAAACCGGAGATAAAACCCGTCTGACGAAACTTTCGGAACTTGAAAATGAAGTAGACGGGCTTAAAAGAAAACTCACCGCGGAGCATTTCACGCGTCTTGCGGAGGGGCAGTGCAATGTGGAGTGTAGTCCGTATTATTCGTCGCTTATCTCGGGGCTTGAACGCGTGGCGGATCATCTCGTAAACGTAGGGTACAGCATAACCAATCCTACCGGTTCGCAAAAAGAAACGGTATAATGCCACGATATAATCCATGATATCCCCGCAAATCACTCAACTTTACTATTCTGAAGAGTCTGTACGTGAGAAACTTGCCGAAGAAGTCGCGGTATATGCCGAAAACCACCCCGAAACCGATGTAATATTACCGAAGGGATAGTAAACTCAAAAAAATAGGCATTTATGCAGGAGATTGAGATATGATAAAATTTCATTCTTGTTTCAGAAACGGCGCGATTCTTCAGAGAGGGAGCGCGTTTGTCGTAAAGGGATATTCGGATGGCGAAACCAAAGTGACGTTATCCGGAGATAATTATAAAAAAACGGTTATAACGGCGGCTAAAAACGGTGTTTTTCGCGCCGAGTTTCCACCCGTGAACGAGGTTACGACGCATTTTCTTCTTTCGGCGGAATGCGGCGGGGAAAAAGTGTGTTCCGAGGTTCGTTTCGGTGACGTGTTTTTAACCGTCGGGCAGAGCAATATGTCATATTCGCTTTCCGCAACGGAAAATTTCGAAAGATGGCTGAAAATGGCAAAAAAATCGGAAACGGCTTTTTTGTCGGTCGGAGAAAAACCTTTCAATTCGACGGAAGAGATTACGAGATCGTATGACGAATTGTTTGATTTCCCCGTTGAAGCCGCATGGATAAATGGTGACGACGAAGAAATCGCAAATGTTTCCGCGATATCCGTACAACTCGCCGTTTATCTCCGGCAAAGAACGGGCGTTCCGATCGGAATCGTGAACGCGGCGATGGGCGGGCTGAGCGTGGAATCGTACCTGCGAAGAAAAACCGCCGAGGGAAACGAAGAACTTCTCGGAAGATTAAAAGCCGAGGGGCGCTACGTCGGGCGGGATAAATGGAATCGCTCTGGAATCCGTAATTTTACGCAATTGTCTTCGGTATGGAATGAAAAAATCGCTCCGCTTGATGGTTTTCCCGTCAAAGGTATCGTGTGGTATCTCGGCGAGAGTTCGGCGTGGGATTATGAAGCGGCGGTAACTTTTCGCATTGCCCTGAAAGCGATCGTCGGCGACATGCGCGAGTTGTTCGGTGACGTTCCGTTCGTCACGACGGAGATCGCGCCCGAATATTATCCTTACGGCGACGGGTTCGGGTATCTTTACGTCAACGAAGCCCTTGCCGACTTTGCGAAAGAAGCGAAAAAAGTTTATCATATTCCGATTTACGATATCGAACCGCGCTGGCTCAAATACGACGGGGATGAGTATTATCACCCCATTCATCCGGTGAACAAACAGCCGGTTTCGGAAAGGATCTGCGAAGTTTTTCGCGGAACGGTAACGAAATACCCGTCTATAAGCCGATTAACACAGAAAAACGGACGACTGATTCTGACTGTGGACAACGTGGAAACGCAACTTTTGAAAATACAACCGAACGGTTTTACCGTGGCAGGGAAAACGGGCAAATATTTCCCCGCGCAGGCAAAAATAATTTCCGATAACGAGATTGAACTTTTCTGCGAGGACGTGCCGTTACCGACGCACGCGACGTATGCTTTTTTGCAATACCGCGATTTTTGCAACGTGAGAACGATTGACGGCATCCCTTTGCTCCCTTATCGGAGCGAACGCGGCGCGGTGACAAAGGATTATTGTTTTACGCCGGCTTTTATCACCCGCGGCGCGGATGAAGTTTACGAAAATAATTTCGGTTACGAAGTCGGTTTCTGCCGTAAAATTCCGGTATGGACGAGCGGAAAGATTTATCGTTGCGCGGCTGCGGGGATCGATGTTCGCGCCAATGGAGATATTGTGATTTCGGCGACTCCCGGAATCGACGACTATAAATTTTTCGGTATTTCTCCCGAAATATGCCTTTGCGGGCATAAGAATCACCTTGCGGATTACGAATACCTCCGCTTTACGGTTAATTCGGGAGACGATTGCGAGTTCCGCGGCATTATCTGCAAACTTGCGGACGGCTCGATTTATCGTTACGATCTTCTTTCCGGTCGGGAAAAGATTCCTTTTTTTGCCGTTACGAAAGAGAAGATGCTTTTACGTTGCGATTTGAAACGCGTGACGCGAGGGGACGGATCGCCTTCGGAACTTACGGACGAAGAACGAAGAAAGGTCGTTCAGATCGAATTTTTATTCCGCGCAAGAAAAAGCGTGAAAGTCACGCTCGGAGATCTCGCCTTTACCGACCTTGCGGGAACAGACGAAGAGCGGAAAATCTCCGGTAATAACGGCAAAGAAGGGGCTAAACCCGCCCGCGCGGATGTTTGTCTTCCCACCTGATTTGTTTTTTGCTCCTTGCCGGCAGGTTAATTCAGTCGCAATGCTGAATTTTACGTATCATAGCCTTTCCGATTGTTGACATTTTTGTTTTTGTCTACTATAATAGTTGTGTGATTGAAAGTTGTTTTTTCGGAAACGAAAACAACGTCCGGCTTATTTTTACACAGGTGAAATATGAAAGAGTTTGAAGTAAAAACTAAGATTTATTTCGGCGAAAATGCGCTTGCGCGGCTCGGTGATCTGAAAACCGACCGCGTGTTTATCGTAGCCGATCCGTTTACGGTTTCGAGCGGACTTATCGAGCATGTGCTTGAACCGCTAAAAAAGAACGGTATTGACTACAGTATATTTTCCAAAGTCGTGGCGGATCCTCCGGTTGACGTTGTGATTGCGGGTGTTAAAGATGCGCTTGCATGCAAGGGAAAATATATCGTGGCTGTCGGCGGAGGTTCGGCGATGGATACTTCCAAAGCCATACGCAAATTCGTGGGGCAGATCGACGAAACGTATCATCCCGAACTTATCTGTATTCCCACGACGTCGGGAACGGGCAGCGAAGTGACGTCTTTCGCCGTTATTTCGGATACGGAGCATAACACCAAGATTCCTTTGATTTCGGACGATATGACGCCGGAAGAGGCGATTCTGGACGAAGTTCTCGTGAAGAGCGTTCCGAAGAGCATTACTGCGGATACCGGAATGGACGTAATCACGCACGCTATGGAATCATACGTTTCTCTCAATAATAACGAGTTTTCCGGCGCGCTTGCCGAAAAAGCCGTGGAGATTTGCGGGCAGTTCCTGCTTCGTTCATACAATGACAATAACGATACTCACGCGAGGAGAAAAGTACATATCGCATCCTGTCTTGCGGGGCTTGCGTTTAATTCGTCCTCGTTGGGTCTTAATCACGGCATGGCACATCAACTCGGGGCAATGTTCCATATCCCCCATGGCAGAGCGAACGCCATTCTTCTTCCGTATATCATTGAATATAACAGCGAGATAAGCGTGTTTAGCAAAAGCAAGGCGGATTACGCTCCATGCGTGAGAAAATATTGCAATCTCGCAAGGATTCTCGGCGTTTCCAATCTTAACGAAGTGACCACTATCCGCGCGCTTGTCAGTTATATTCAATTCCTTCTTCACGAAATGTCCATTCCGTTGCACATTTCCGAACTCAACGTGGTGGGAGAAGGCGATTATATGTCGGCGATCGGCGAAATGGCGGATCACGCGTTGGAGGATAGATGCACCGCGACCAATCCGCGCAGACCGACGCGTCAGGAGATTATCGATATTTATAAAGAAATATGGTAATGACAGATTAGTATAAGTTGATTTTATAAAACCCGTAACGTTTCGCGTTACGGGTTTTTTCTGCCGGCGTTTTATTCTATAAAAACGCCTGTTACCTTAATGGTGTAACTTTTGAGATTTGTTTTCTCTTTCGGCAGTGATTCTTTTTATCGGTTACAATCTGCGGTTATCCGACCGGTGCGACAATTTTTTCGAATTGTTTTGCCGTCGTTTCGGTTGCTTGCGGATGTTTTACAGAGAGATGCGCATTGCGGGAAGAACGTGTCCCAATTCGCTGTATTCAGGGTTCTTGCCCGGAATTTCGCCCGAACCGTCGGACGCTAAAATCCTCTTATCGCTATTCTGTTGGAATTTGCAGTGCGAACGCATCCATGTATATCCTTTGCTTAACGTTGCCACGCAATAACTGCTTGTGCCTATGCTTCCTATAAATTTACTCTTATACAATTCAAACTCCGCATAACTCAGCAGGAAGAGATAATCATCCATTGCATAAGTTGTGAAATCTTCATGCCCGACGCCATAACCGCCCATGCTTTCGATATCGTTGGCAACGGTTGATTGAAGAACTATTGCTTTTTGCGCGTCGTTAAAAATAACGTTGTAAATTTTATCGTTAAGGTACTCTCTTATCGGACTCTGCGCCCACGTGTTATTTCCGAATGTTATGGTTTCCAATCTCGTTTTGCAAACGAGGAACGCCTCGCCGTTTCCTTCGTCAACCACGCTCCATTTAACAGGATCGAAATTAAACCAATGAATTTTAACGTTATAATTCTTTCCTGTGTCGAGGATTGACGGAGCGTAACCTGCCTGTTCTTGTCTGTAACTTTTGTCGCGTGATCTGACAACGAAAAGTCCGCGGTATTTTTTTCCGTTATATTCCACGTCTTTATACCAGTATTTTTCGCCGCTGTTCGTCCAGCCTTCAACCAAAGGCGGTTCTTCGTTGCCTTTGTTAAGTTTGAATGAATTAAAGTAACTTTGCATATTGAATTCAAATTCGGCAAGTCTGGCAAGAGTATCTTCGTCGGTCACGTTCGATTGCGGGTAAGAGCCGATAAGCAGATCGTTTCCGTTACGGCAATAGGGCGAAGTTTTCGTCTGAACGTTTCCTTCGTTTACAATCCAGTAAGCGACGAGGTTCAGATCTCCGTCCGTAAGTTGCACGGAATCGTAACGACGCGTTCTTTCAAGGTCGTCGGCTTTGAACCAGCCGCCGAAGGTAAAGTCGGTAATGGTGTATTCGATATCGAAATTGTTGTCCGACCGCAACGTGTAGCTTTTAATTTGTTCGCCGCCGGTGTTGCTCGGATCGGGCAAGGGCAGATCGTCGCTGCTTTCAAACGAGTCTATCGTGTATTCGTATATCGCGTCGTCGGGGTTTGTTCCGCCGCCGAGGTCGTAAGTTATTTTGTATACTATCGCCGTCCAGTTGGCGGTGTATTCCAGATTGCCGTGCGTACCGCTCGTTATGGTCAACGTTTTTTCGGGCGCGGTCGTTCCGTTGCCCGTCCAGCCGTCGAACGTATAGTGGTCGCGTTCGGGTTGGGGAAGAATTATATCGTCGCTTTCGATATTATACGACGTGGGCGCGGCGATAGTCGAGCCTTCGATACCCGCGTAATTGATGCTGTAAGCGGTGGGCGTCCATTTAGCCCAAAGTTCGAGATCTTCGGCTTTTTCGCCGCTGTTAACTTCGCTTAATTTGCTGTTTTCTTCAAAGTCGGAGGTTGTATACCAACCGTTGAAGTCGTAGTAGTCTTTGGTCGGAGTTTGCAGATCGAAATTTTGTTCAATCGTGTAGGTCGCCCTGTTGTGCTGAGAATTGACTCCGCCGTTCAGATTGTACTTAATGTCGTACTCTGCGGCTTCCCATATAGCCGTAAGCACCGTGTCTTGTCTGATCGGGTAAGCGAAAGGCCATTCGTAACCTTGATAGCCCCACGCGATAAAGTTATATCCGCGTTTTTCGGGTTTGCCGGGGAAATCGGCCGTTTCGCCGTCGTCAAGGGTTTCTTGCATCCACGGTTCCTCGTCGTTTTCGTCGTACATAAACGAAACGGTGTGCTTTTTTTCATCGGGAGCATTCTCGTTGAGTTTGCCGTCGAGCAGATCTTTCAGCCATTCCTCCTCCGTGCCGTCGTAGTCGGGATATTTCTCTATATACTGTTGATACGCGCTTTTTGCCGATTCTCCCGATTCTCCCGATTCTGACGATTTTCCGCCGCCGCATGCCGCCAGAAGCGCAAGCATAGAGCAGAGCGTCAATACGAAAATTACGACGGAAAGGCGTTTGTTCTTTTTGTTCATGATTAATCCTCCTTTTTCTCGTTGAAACTGAATTGAAAACCGAAAGTCATTTCCAGTGAAGTGAAAAGTTTTTCCAGAACGTCTTTCGTTGTTTGTTCCGGGTTTATCGTTTCAACAAACGCGACGGCTTCGTCGCGCTGTTTTTGCGGAACGTTGTATGTTTTAAGCGACATATCCAGAAATCGACGAATTTTTTTACGCAGGGTGAAATATTTGTCGCACCGCCGCGCCATAAAAGCGCGCATCATGCCCGCGCTCCCTATTTCGCTTTCGTAAAAATCGCTGTCTGCCCAGTCGGGGTTAAATTCGCCGAATATCCTGCAAAGTTCGGTAGACGTTTCCTGATAGATATATTCCGCAAGGTGTGGCTGCGTGTACGCTTCCACGTAAATTTCCCGCAGGTTTTCGTTTGATTCGGCTATAGCCATCTGGATTGCCGTTTCCGCCGCGTAAACAAGAACGGGGTTCTGTTTGTCGGTGAGGATGCGCCGCGCCGCGCCGAACTGATTATCGAACATAAAACGTATGAGTTCCATCAGTACGCCGTCTTTTGTGTGAAATATGTTCTGAAACGTTCCGGACGATACGTCGGCTTCTCGAATAATGTCGAGCATTGTGGTTGCTTTGAAGCCTTTTTCGATGAACATACGCACGCACACGGTGAGAATTCGTTTTTTGGGGTCTTTGATTTGTTCTCTTGTTATCATAATGTTTAAAAGTTGAATTTTGTTAATAAATTGGTTTGCAATTTGAGTTGCAACTCAATAATAACACTTGACCGGCAAAAAGTCAATGGGTTCGGCGAAATTTTGCAAATAATTTTTCTTAGTGATGACGAATGGAATCCCTATGCTTTTTTAACGAGAAAAGATATAATGCAAATATGGTTGATAATAAATCCTTAACGGGCGCGCTTGTGAAAATTGGGCTTGATCGTGAAGCGGCGGAGGAAAATGCTTGCAGAATCGAACACGTCATCACGGAAGAGGCGTTTGTAGTCATAAAGAAGTGTTCTGACGTGTGATTTCGGAACAATTATCAGTTGTTTGCAATAAAAATCAAAAACGGATAATTGAATATCCAAAAACGGATAACACGTATAAGCGTTGCAAAATCAACGAATTTTTAATTTCCGTACGATTAAAAAGTTGATTTAAAGCCGATAATATGGTATAATTTTTTTTGCGTGTCGGAAAACTTAATATCCGAACGACGAAAAAAAGAGGAGTTATATTTATGAAGAAAATTTTCAGAGTAATGATTGCGGCTATGCTTATGGCTGTGATGGCTGTTTCGCTTTGCTCGTGCGGAATTCCTTCCGACCCCGAAAAGGCGAAAGCAAACCTTGAGAAGAACGGTTACGCTATGGATACCACCGTAAGCACCGTTACCGTAAAAACTGTTTTTACAACAAAATACGGCTTGTCTTTCCTTGATAAGGTTGATACGGTTATTTTTGCCGTCGATAAAGAAACGGGTAAAGAAAACGTTCTGATTATTTATTGTAAGGACGCTGATTCCGCAAAGACGGTTAACGGCGACATTAAGGAACTTTACAAGAGCATTAAGGATAACGCGAAAGAAAACGATTCTGAAGCGGACGTTAAGAGCGGTAAATCCGGTAACGTCGTTTATATCGGAACGAGCGCGGGCGTCAAAGCCGCCGGCTGATTAAACTAATAAAAAAGAGCCTTCTCGCGAGGCTCTTTTTTGTGTCCGTTAAATTATTTTCAGCAAGTCCGTCAATTTTTCAATTTTATATGTTGGAGTGATATTATCCGAATATGGTAAATTATTTGGGTTAAAATGGCAAGTTGCAACATCGTTATTGATTCCGAGGGCAATATCGGAGATAAGCGAGTCACCCACGATGAGCGATCTTTTTTTCTCGAAGTCCGGAATATGGGTTGCAACGTAGTCGAAGTATTCCTTTGATGGTTTTTTGAATCCGATTTCGTCGGAAATAAATACGTTTTCGAAGTAATGTTCTATTCCCGAAAGGGCGAGCCTTCCTCGTTGAACCGCTTTAAGTCCGTTCGTTATCAGAAAGCATCTTTTGCCGCGTTGTTTCAATTCTTCCAACAGCGCTGGCGTTTCGAGCATAAGGATAGACGTTTCGGCGAGATTATGTTCGTAAATATCATAGAACTTTTCGATATCGAACGATAGTTTTTTTACCTTGGCGTATTCCTCGAATCTGCCGATAACAACGTCGTGTCTTGAGATTTTTCCGAGAGAATAGAGATCCCATCTTTTCTGGTTTATATCGCTGTAAATATCGTAGTCCTTTTCTTCGGCAGGGATGCCGAGCGTTTTGCACGTTCTTAAAAAACTTTTCTGACCGGTGTGATAAAAATCGAACAGCGTATCGTCCGCGTCGAACAAAATAATATCGTAACTCATAACATAATGATAACAAAACCCGGGTAAAAATGCAAGTTTTCTTGCCCGGCATAAGTTGACAATATCATAAAAAAATTATATAATTTAAGCGTAAACGATGAAAACGCTCAAAAGGAGAAGAATATGTCGGAAAATAAAAAGAAATACTATATCGGGATAGATCTCGGCGGAACGTTCATAAAAGGCGGAATAGTCGACGAAAAAGGATCGATAGTGGTTGACGATAAAATTCCCACGGAATCGGAAAAAGGCGGAGAAAAGGTTATGGACAACATAGCATCGCTCGTGGAAATTCTTTTAAAAAAGGCTGCTCTCGGAAAGGAAGAAACCGAAGGGATAGGCATGGGCGTTCCCGGAATGATAGACAGCAAAAACGGAGTGGTTATTTTTTCCAACAATCTGAAATGGCATCATCTTAAGATTTCGGAGGGTGTGGAAAATCGTACCGGAATAAAAGTGAAAATCGCCAACGACGCTAACGTCGCCGCGCTCGGCGAGGCTGTTTACGGCGCGGGGAGATATGTCGACGACAGTATTCTGTTAACGCTCGGCACGGGCGTGGGCGGAGGAATTATCGTCGGCAACAAACTCGTCGAGGGCAACAAATCCGCCGGCGCGGAACTCGGGCATATGGTTATCGCTCACGGCGGCGAACAATGCACGTGCGGCAGAAAAGGGTGTTTAGAGGCTTACGCTTCGGCAACCGCGCTCATAAGGGATACGAAAAGAGCGATGGAAGCACATAAGGACAGTAAAATGTGGGAGATAGGTTCTCTCGACGCCGTAACGGGCAAAACCGCATTCGATTATGAAAAAACCGACGTCTACGCGAAAGAAGTCGTCGATAATTACGTCGAAATGCTTGCCTGCGGAATAGCGAACATAGCCAACGTTTTTCGTCCGCATACGGTTATGCTCGGCGGCGGCGTGTGCGCGCAAGGGGATAATCTGATCGTTCCGCTCCAGAAAATCGTGGACAGAGAAATTTTCGCGGGCGATCTCGGACCGAAATGTCCGATAACCGTCGCAAAACTCGGCAATAAAGCGGGAATTTTAGGCGCAGCCGCGCTTATTTCGAATTTATAAGAAGCGCGTTCAAATATAATCATTATAAAATAACAAAAGCAACTCGTTTCGGGTTGACAAGACGATTTAAAAATGCTATATTAAAAATATTATGCGGCTATTGCGGGAGGAACAGAGTTAATGGCATATTTCAAGGTGTCGCTCGCGGGTGATCTCGGCAGCGGAAAAAGCACCGTCGGCGCAATATTGAAAGAAAGATTTTACGCCGATGTCGTTTCCGTCGGAAAAATTCAGCGCGAAATGGCTGAAAAACTCGGAATGAATACAAAAGAATTCAATATTTATCAGGAAAAGCATCCCGAACTCGACAGACAACTCGACGATATGCTCGCCTCTTACGAGAATAAAGAGGGCAGTTTCATTTTCGATTCGCGTATGGCGTGGCACTTTGTGCCGAGCGCGTTCAGCGTGTATCTCAAATGCAATGCCGAAGAAGCGGCGAAACGCGTTGTCGAAGCGAAGCGCGCGGATGAAAAATATTTGTCCGACGAGGACGCTTTCGAGCAATTGAAGGAAAGAAGAGCGAGTGAAATTCAGCGGTATAAAAAATTTTACGGCGTAGACATAACGGATATGTCGAATTATTGTCTTGTCGTAGACACAACGGGTAAAACGCCGGAAGAAGTGGCTGATTTAATCGTGCTCGCCTGGGCGAAAACGATTAAACCGATATAAATCAGTCGGGCGTTTGCCGCCCGAAAATAAAAGAGAAAACATAAAAGGAAAAGATAAATTATGCATTGGGCAGAGAGAATTGCAGAAGAACTCATTAACGAAAATCCAGGAAAGGAAGAATTTTTATGCGTTGCAGGGACAAGCCCTTCCGGATCGGTTCATATCGGAAATTTCAGAGACGTAGCCACGCCTCTTTTCGTTGT
The DNA here is from genome assembly GCA_900548285.1 of uncultured Eubacteriales bacterium. Lineage (GTDB taxonomy): Bacteria > Bacillota > Clostridia > Christensenellales > Borkfalkiaceae > UBA10281. The sequence continues at coordinate 18,554 of URKE01000013.1, forward strand.
GGAAGCGTTGAAAAGAAAGGGTAAAAAAGCCAGACTTATGCTTTCGTGGGACGAATTCGACAGGCTCAGAAAAGTGCCGAAAAACATCGCGGCAATCGCTCCCGATTTCGATAAGTATATCGGTATGCCGTATTGTATGATTCCCGATCCTCACGGGGTTTATTCTTCGTTCGCGGAGTATAACGAAAAGGAATACGAGCAGTCGCTGGAAGAACTCGGTATCGATATCGAATATCGCTATCAGGGCAAGGAATACCGTTCGGGAAGATACGTCGAAGGTATTATCACCGCGATGAAGAGAAGAAAGGATATTTACGATATCCTTATGAAATACAAAACTCAGGACAGCGACGAGGGAGAGAGAGAAACTTATTACCCGATCAGCGTTTATTGTTCCGCTTGTAACAAAGATTTCACGGAAGTTCTTTCTTATAACGAAGAAACCGACGAAATTACTTACAGATGCAAGGCTTGCGGAAAAGAAGAAACCGTCAACCTCCGCGATTATCATATGGTTAAACTCATGTGGAAGATCGACTGGCCTATGCGTTGGGGTGTGGAGGGCGTAGACTTCGAGCCGGGCGGAATAGATCACGCTGCAGCTTCCGGATCTTACGTTGTCGCGAAGGATATCGCGAAAGAGATTTACGGCGTAAAAGCGCCGAAATTCCAGCCTTACGGATGGCTTTCGATTGCGGGACTCGGGGATATGCATTCTTCCACGGGAAACAACATCACTCCGGCAACGGTTCTCGAGGTTTACGAACCCGAAATGGTCAGATGGCTTTTCGCAAAATACGCTCCGACGGACGGCTTCGCTTTCAATTTCGACGATACGATTATCCGTCACTACAGCGAATTCGATAAAGGTCTCGAAGCCGTTAAAAACGGCGAAGCGGATGAGTACAACGCCGCCGTTTACGATCTTTGCATGATAAACGGAATCAACGTCAAAGCAAAAGTTCCGTTCGGCGTTCTCGCGTCGGTTGCTCCGATAGTGGATTTCAATCCGCAGGCGGTAAGAGAAATGCTTGCAAAAATCGGCGTGGAATTCGACGCCCGCGACGAGGAAAGGCTTGTAAGAGTTAAAAATTGGATAACCAAGCATCAGCCTTCCAAAATGTATAAACTTCTCGAAAAGCGAAACGACGAGTATTACGCCGGGCTTACGGACGAAGAAAAGGCGGCGGTTAAAAAACTCGCCGATTATATCGAAGAGCACGACAACGTCAAAGAGCAGGAAATACAGCAGTATCTTTACGGCATAATAAACGATCCGTCGCTTACCAAAAAGGAAAATATGGCAAGACAGCAGAAATTCTTTGCCGTATTCTACAACGTTCTGTTCGGTTGCGATAAAGGACCGAGATTGTATTTGTTCCTTTCGGCTATCGACAAATCGAAATATCTTAATCTTCTTAAATTTTAAATAGAACGCGGAGCGATATTTCGTCGCTCCGCGTTGAGGTGATAAAATGGATAAAAACTTTAAATTCGGAACGATAGAGTATGTTCGTCCCGACTTTGAAAAAATAAAAAAGTCCGCGTTCGGGTGCGCGGAAAAAATCAAAAACGCAACGAGTTACGACGAGGCGAAAAAAGCGTTTCTCGACTTCGATAAAGAAGAGTGCGCTTTCTTCGATATGGTTACCGTTGCGAGCGTAAGACATACGATAGATACGAGCGACGAGTTTTACGACAAAGAGGACGAGTATCTCAACGAGCAGATTCCCGAATATTCGAGCGCGTATATGGAACTTGCGAACACGCTTTACGATTGCGCGTTTAAAGACGATTTTGTCAAAGAATTCGGCAATTCAATGTTCTCGAATATCGAAATTCAAAGAAAATCGTATTGCGAAAAGAATATACCGCTTTTACAGAAAGAAGCGAAACTTTGCAGCGAATACGAAAAGATCATCGCTTCGGCGGATATTGTGTTCGACGGCAAACACCTGAATCTGTACGGGATAATGAGTTATTTCGAAAATGCGGACAGGCAGGTTCGTCACGACGCTTTTAAGGCTTATTCGGATTTTTACGCGTCGCATGAAAAACGTTTTGAAGAGATCTGGGACGAACTTATAAAGATCAGAACGGAACAGTCGAAAAATCTCGGCTTCGACAACTATATTCCGCTCGGGTATTTAAAGCAGGGAAGAACCGATTATGACGAAAAGGACGTTGCGTCTTTCCGCGAGCAGGTAAAAGACGAACTCGTTCCGTTCTGTAAAAAACTCTACGAGGCGCAGGCAAAACGTATAGGCGTCGGCGACTTTAAAGCGTACGACGAAAAACTTATTTTCGGCGACGGAAACGCAAAGCCCGTCGGCGACGACGATTTTCTTATCGCAAAAGCGAGCGAAATGTATCACGATATGAGCAAGGAAACGGGCGAGTTTATCGATTTTATGCTCGATCACGAACTTCTCGACGTGAAAAACAGGCCGCATAAGGCTTCGACGGGATATATGACTTCGTTGAACTCGTATAAGGCGCCGTTTGTTTTCTCGTGCTTCAATCAGACAACCGCTGACGTGGACGTTCTCACGCACGAAATGGGACATGCCTTCGCCGGATATACGGCGATGAGAAATCAGCCGATTTCGGCGTACTATTCCGAACCTACCGATATTGCCGAAATACATTCGATGAGCATGGAGCAGTTTGCATATCCTTACGCGGAATATTTCTTCGGCGACAAGGCGGATAAGTTCAGATTCGCGCACTTGCAGGAGGCGTTGACTTTCGTTCCGTTCGGCGTTGCAGTAGACGAATATCAGCATATAATTTACGCAAATCCCGATCTTACGCCAAAGCAGAGAACCGCCGAGTGGAAAAAACTCGAAGAAAAGTATATGCCCTGGAGAGAATACGGCGATATAGAGTTCTTTGCAAAAGGCGGTTGGTGGTATCATAAAATACACATTTTCCTTTATCCGTTCTATTATATAAATTACACGCTTACCACGATGGGAGCGATGGAATTCAAGAAGAAGATGAACGAAGACAAGGAAAGCGCCTGGAAAGATTATCTTAATCTTTGCAAAACGGGCGGAAGCCGCGGATATATCGAAACGCTGAGATTCGCAAATCTTGCCGTTCCTTTTGAAAAGGGCAGCGTTAAAAAGGCGGTTTCTTACGCCGAGAGGATACTTCTCGAAGAAATAGAAAAAAATAACTAAGGGTAAACTTATGAATTGCATTTTTCCAAAAAGAATCGTCGAAGAGAAAGGAATAACGAATTCCGCCGCTCTTTTGAGAATAAAGCCTGTTCAGATAGGATTGAACGAAAGCGATCTCGCCGTTTTTGAAAAAGGTTCGCATATAATTCTCGATTTCGGCAAGGAGTTATCGGGTAGTTTGAGATTTCTGTGTTTTCGCAGCGACGGCGCGTCAAAAATCAGAGTGAGGCTCGGCGAATCTGTTTCCGAAGTTTGTCATGACGTGGGCGAATGCGGCGCCACAAACGATCATGCCACGAGGGACTGGGTGTTTTTCATCCCTCATTACAGCGATCAGTTGCTTATGAACGGCGGTTTTCGCTTTGCGAGAATCGACCTTTTAGGGGATACCGTTCTCACGGTTAAGAGCGTAGTCTGCCAGAGCGACGCTTATGATAAACCGTTTGACGGTTCGTTCTGTTGTGACGACGAACTTGTAAATAATATTTTCGATACCGCCGCTTACACGCTCCGCCTTTGTATTCACAACGATATGATATGGGACGGAGTAAAAAGAGACAGACTCGTCTGGATAGGGGATATTCATCCCGAGCAGATGGCGGCGAACGCGCTTTTCTCGGATACGACGTTTATAAAGAATTCCATTAAATTCGTCAAAGACCAGACTCCGCTTCCCGGGTGGATAAACAGTATGCCGACTTATTCTCTCTGGTGGATTATCAATCTCAGAGATTATTATTTCAGAACGGGCGACAGAGAGTTTATCGAATCGATGAAAAACTATCTCGTTTCTCTCGTCGGGCAGATAAGCGAATATATAACGGACGACGGAGAAACGACGTTCGATTACGATTTTATAGACTGGCCGTCCCATCCGCAGGATGAAACCGAAACGGATAAAAGAGCCGACGAAAAAGCCGGCGTTCACGCGCTCTTCATATGGTGTTTCACTTACGCGAAAGAACTTCTCGAAACACTCGGAGAAGATACTTCAAAGGTTATTTCATCTCTCGTAAAACTTTCCAAAAAGTCTTATACCGTAAGGAAATTTAAGCAAATTTCCGCAATGAGACTGATGGCGGGAATCGGCGATGAAAAAGACGTGAAACTCATACTCGAAAACGGGGCGGAAGGGTTATCTACTTTTATGTCGTATTACATTCTCGATTCGATTGCCGAAAGAGGTTACGGGGCGGAAGCGCTCGGTATGATGAAGGAGTATTACGGTAAAATGCTCGAACTCGGCGCGACGACTTTCTGGGAAGATTTTGACGTAAAGTGGGCGGAGAACGCAGGCAGAATCGACGAGATTCCGACGAGCGGCAAAAAAGACGTCCACGCGGATTACGGCGCGTTTTGTTACAAGGGATTGAGGCACAGTTTCTGCCACGGCTGGTCGAGCGGAGTAATACCGTTCCTTATGCGTTTTGTTGCGGGAGTGAAGGAAGTCGGCGTGGGAGGAAACGAACTCGTTGTTTCGCCCAACTTGTGCGGACTAAAAAAAGTCGACGTCGTTTATCCGACGAAACTCGGCAAGGTTAAAATTTCTGTCGAAAACAAAGACGGAAAGGTTTTGACAAAAGTCGACGCGCCTGACGGAATAAAGGTAAATGTAAAATAAAATGACGGCTTCGGGTTATCCCGGAGCCGTTTTTTTTGTTTAACCTTATTATAATGAGTTGAAAAAAATTTTTTTATATGTTAAAATAGATAAGTATAATAAAGGGCTTTATGCCCGATCGGAGGAATAAATGGCGCACGATTATAATTCTCAGGACATTAAAATTCTTGAAGGACTCGAAGCCGTCAGAGTAAGACCAGGTATGTATATCGGTTCTACCGGACCGAAAGGATTGCACCATATTTTATGGGAGATAGTCGACAATGCGATCGACGAAGCGGCAAACGGTTTTGCCGATAAAGTGGAGGTTGTTCTTTATAAAGACGGGAGCGTTTCCGTTGAAGATAACGGAAGAGGTATACCCACGGATATTCATAAGCAGGCGGGCGTTTCCGGCGTTCAGGTAGTATTCACGCAGCTTCACGCCGGTGGCAAGTTCAACAATGAAAACTATAGTTTCTCGGGCGGTCTGCACGGCGTAGGCGCGTCGGTTACGAACGCTCTTTCGGAATGGCTCGAAGTAGAAGTTTATAATAAGACTATCTACAAAATGAGATTCCACAGTTATTACGACAAAACCCGTAAAAAGATGATTTCGGGCGAGCCGGAAGAACCTTTACAGAACACCAGGATAAAGACGGACAAGCACGGCACTTTCGTCCGTTTCAAACCGGATAAGGACGTTTTCGAAACTGTAGAGTTCAGCCTTGAAACGATTGCAAAACGTCTGCGCGAACTCGCTTTCCTTAATAAGGGTATTTCGATTAAACTCACCGATTTGCGCGACGACGATAAGTTTTACAGCAAAACGTTCAAGTATGATGGCGGTCTTGTCGATTACGTTTTATATCTCAACGAGGGTAAGATGAAACTTTACGATCTGCCCGTATACGCAAAGACTGAAAAGGACGGCATACTGATCGAATTTGCCATTCAGCACACGGACAGTTATACCGAGAGCGTGTTCTCATTCGTAAACAACATTCCCACGCCGGAGGGCGGAACACACGAGGTGGGTTTCAAATCGGGCGTTACGAAGATTCTTAACGATTACGCAAAATCGAACAATCTCGTCAAAGATAAGGACGTCGTTTTCACCGGAGAAGATTTCCGCGAAGGTATGACGGCTATAATTTCGGTCAAGATGAAAAACGTCGAGTTCGAAGGTCAGACCAAGACCAAACTCGGCAACCCCGAAGCGAAAGCGGCGGTCGAAGCGGCGACAATCGAAGAACTTGACGTCCTTGTGAGAAACAAGAAAAACAAGCCGATATTCGACGCTATGATCAAAAAGGCGGTCGGCGCGGCGAAAGCGAGAAACGCGGCAAGACACGCCAAAGAAATCGCAAGAGCGAAAAACGGTGCGGATTCGGCAAAACTTATCGGTAAACTTGCTTCCTGTTCGAGCAAAAAAGCCGAATTCAACGAGGTGTTCATCGTCGAGGGCGATTCCGCAGGCGGCAGCGCGAAGCAGGGCAGGGACAGACAGCATCAGGCTATCCTTCCGCTCAGAGGTAAGCCGCTTAACGCCGAAAAGAAGAGCATAGCGGAGGTTCTCAAAAACGAAGAAATAAGAACGATAATAAGCGCGCTCGGAACGGGAATCGGAAACGATTTCAATCTCGACAATCTTAATTATTATAAAGTTATTATTCTTTCCGATGCCGACCAGGACGGCGCGCACATCAGAGCGATACTCCTCACTTTCTTCTTCAGATATATGAAGCCGCTTATTCAGGAAGGGCACGTTTATATCGGAATGCCGCCGTTATATAAGGTCTATAAAAAGGACGTTATCGAATACGCGTACGACGACAGCGAACTTCAGAAAGCCATCGATAAGGTAGGCAGAGGATATCAACTCCAGAGATATAAAGGTCTTGGCGAAATGAACCCCGAACAACTTTGGGATACGACTATGGACCCGCAGAAGAGAGTTCTTATGCAGGTTACCATAGAGGACGCCGCAGAGGCGGAAAAACTCATAACGACGCTTATGGGCGACGATATCGACGGAAGAAAAGCGTATATCGCCGAACACGCCGATTTCAATAAAGAAGATACCTTCATGAGTAAGGTCAACGTTTAAGGAGGATAGATAAATGTCTGAAACGAAAGACTCGATAATTACAAGCCCGCTTGAGGACGTCCTCCACAATTCGATGATTCCTTACGCGGAATACGTTATTCTCGACAGAGCGTTGCCGAGAGTTGAGGACGGATTGAAACCCGTTCAGAGAAGAATTCTTTACTCGATGTACGAGCAGGGAATGACTCCGGATAAAGGCTATAAAAAGAGCGCGAGAGTAGTCGGCGACTGTCTTGCGAAATATCACCCGCACGGTGACAGTTCCGTTTACGACGCAATGGTTCGTCTTGCTCAGCCGTACAATATGAGAAACACTCTTGTCGACGGTCACGGAAACTTCGGTTCGATCGACGGCGACAGCGCGGCGGCAATGAGATACACCGAGGTAAGACTTCAGCAACTTGCGCTCGAACTTCTTACCGATATCGATAAAGACACGGTTAACTGGTCGCTCAATTTCGACGACTCGTTAAAAGAACCCGATACGCTTCCGGGAAGATTTCCGAACCTGCTCGTAAACGGCGCGACCGGTATTGCGGTCGGTCTTGCGACGAATATCCCCACGCACAACTTAGCGGAAGTTATCGACGGCGTAGTTGCTTATCTTAACGACCCGAAGATTTCGCTCGACGAGATGATGAAAATCGTCAAGGGACCGGATTTCCCGACGGGCGGATATATCATTGCCGGCAGCGAACTTCGCAACGCTTACGAAACGGGTAAAGGGAAGATAACCCTCAGAGCCAAAATCAGCATAGAGGAAGGCGAGGGTAAAAAGAAAAACATAGTCATAACCGAACTTCCTTATCAGGTAAACAAGGCTCAACTTCTTAAAAAGATAGCCGACCTTCAGGAAGAAAACAAAGAGGCTCTCGCAGGTATAGCCGATATCGCGGACGAATCGGACAGATCTGGCATGAGAGCGGTTATAAGAGTGAGAAAAGACTATAATCCGCAGCCGATTCTCGATTTCCTTTTCAAATACACTCAGTTGCAGTGTACTTACGGCATAAATATGGTTGCCATAGCGGACGGCAAGCCCAAACTTATGGGGCTTCTGGAGATTATCAAGTACTACGTCGATTACCAGATAAACATCGTTGTAAGAAGAACGAGATACGACCTTAACAAAGCCAAAGAAAGGGCTCATATCCTCGAAGGTCTGATAATCGCCGTAAACAATATCGACGAGGTTATCAGGATAATCAAGACTTCTCCGGATACGCCCGCCGCAAAAGCGAATCTGAGAGCGGCTTTCGATCTTTCGGATAAGCAGGCTCAGGCGATACTCGATTTAAGGCTCGCGAGAATTACGAAACTCGAAGTCAACAATCTCAAAGAGGAACTCGAAAACCTTAAAAAACTCATCGCCGAATTGCAGGCTATTCTCGACAGCAAGAAACTTCAGAAAGACGTCGTCAAAAAGGAAATTCTCGCCATAAGGAAGAAATACCGCGACGACAGACGTTCGGTTATCGTTTCCTCGGCAGACGAGATAAGTTTCGATAAGACAGCAGAGAAGTCTTACGTCGAAAATATCGTCATAGGCTATAACCTTAACGGAGTAATAAGAAAAGTCAAAGCGGCTACGTATAAAAAATACGCAAAGAACTCTGCGCCTAACAAAGCGGAATTGTTTGCGTTCAAAGTCGATACCGACACGTCGTATATGCTTTACGCGTTTACGAATCTCGGTAATTGTTACAAGATAGACCCCGAAGCGTTGCCCGAAGCAAGCGGCGCGATGAGCGGCGGTATAACGTTCAACAAACTTATCAAGAATTGCGGCAAGGACGAAGTTCCCGTTGCGTTCTATGCGGCTAAAGACGACGATTTCCCGACGACGAGATTGTTCTTCTTCACAAAGGGCGGAATGGTTAAACTTACGCCGTGGAGCGAATACGACGTCAAAAAACCGGTATTCCAGGCTATTAAACTCAAAGAGGGCGACGAACTTCTCAAAATGGAAGAGGAGATCCCCGATTCCGATTATTTCTTCGCCACCAAAAACGGATATTGCCTTAACTGTTCTGACGAATTCCCGCAACAACTCAGAGTTGCAAGCGGCGTGAAGGGTATGGATATCGAGGACGGCGACGAAATTATAACGGCGACGCAGATAAGTAAAAAACTCGATTACGAAATAGTCGTCGCAACGTCGTTCGGAACGTTTAAAAAGGTAGACCTCGGAACGATTTCGAAAACCGCGAGAGCAAGAAAGGGCGTAAGGCTCGTGGACGTCGGCTTTGACGGAAAGGAATGTGTTAAACTTGCCGTTCCTAAGGACGAAGCGGAGAGTATGACTCTTCTTATCGAGGACGGCGACGGAAACATAATGCACGCGCTTTCGGAAGATCTGGCTTCGGAGAGCAGAACGACGAAAGGCAGACCGATTGCGAAACTCGGAATGTTCAAAACGAACTTCGCTTGCTTTTTTCGCGGAGCAGATAAAAAATAACCCGGCGGCGGATAGCGTTGTGACGTGTGATTGTATAACGGATAACGTGACGACGAAAAATTTATCCGCAAAACAAGAAACGAGCGGAGAAAATAGGTTTAACGAAAAAATGGAAAAGACAAGGACGGATATTTTAATCGAAAAATCAAAGAAAAATTACAACGCGGCTATACAGGTAATAACCGATTTGTATGACAACGTCTTTTCTAAAGACGGAAATTTCAGATACGAGAGAAGGCAACTTCTCGCGGAGTACGACGAATATCTTCAGGCCGCGCTCATAAAAATATGTTCGCTCAGAAACAGATTTCTTGCGGACGAGATGCTCTTTGTGGAAAATATCGCCGATTACGGTAAACTCATCGAGGGAACGGATTACACTCTGTTTGCAGGGTGCGTGAGAGATATGAGCGACAGGCTTGCCGAAAGGGCGGACGAACGGCTGAAAGTCGTTCCCGTCTGCTTTAAACTCGCGGGAGCGGTCGATTCGTCAAAAGGAACGGCGTCTATGCGCGTTCTTCTCGATAACACCGTTAAAATTGCGTTTAATCTCAAACTGATTGACGAAAAGGCCGACCTTAAAGACAATTCGGACATTATCGCCGCGTTGAAAGCGGTGTATTCGTTCGCAAAATTCAACGGCATAAGTTTAAAATAAGGAGCGGTTTACCGTAATGAAAATTATAATTGTCGGCGGCGGAAAAGTCGGGAAAACAATTATAGAAAGCATGCTTAAGGAAAAACACGAGGTTATTCTCGTGGATAACGATCCCGCTGTCGTCGGTAACGTCACCAATCTTTATGACGTCATGGGTATATGCGCGAACGGTACCGAATACGAAAAACTTTTAGAGGCGGGCGCGGATAAAGCGGACTTGTTTATAGCGGTCACAGGTTCGGACGAGTTGAACATGCTTTCCTGTTTTGCCGCAAAAAAGATCGGCGCGCGCCATACCGTGGCGAGAGTCAGAAATTCGGAGTATAACACCGCGAGTTGGGGGTTTATGAAACAACAACTCGAAATTTCCATGGCTGTCAACCCCGAAAAACTTGCCGCCGAAGCGATTTACGATATTCTCAAACTTCCCTCCGCAACGAAAGTTGAGTCTTTCACCGCGAGAAGTTTCGAAATGATAGAAATCATCGTTAAAAAAGGCTCGGCGATCGACGGAATGACGCTTGTGGATCTGAGGAAGAAGTTCAGCGAGAAGTTTCTCGTCTGCGTTGTTCAGCGCGAAAACGACGTGTTTATCCCGAACGGAACTTTCAAGGTTTTAAGCGGCGATAAAATCGGCGTTATGGTCACGAACGACGACGCTCATTCCATTCTTAAAAAATTCGGTTATCCCGCAAAAGAAGCCAAAAACATCATGCTCATAGGGGCAAGCAAAACGGCGTTATATCTTGCCGATATGCTCATCAAAGGCAGGAGTAGCGTTAAAATAATCGAGAAAGACCCCGAGGTTTGCGATATCGTCTGCGAAAGACTTTCGTCCAAGGCTTCCGTTGTCTGCGGCGACGGAATGAGCCGCGAAATTCTTCTCGAAGAAGGTGTGGACGGGCTGGACGCTCTCGTCGCGCTTACGGACAGGGACGAAGAGAATATACTCATTTCTTTTTACGCTTTGTCGAAACAAGTTCAGAAAGTCATAGCGAAAGTCAATCGTAACGAGTTATCGTCCATTTCCGAAAATCTCGGGTTGGAAACGACGTTTTCGCCTAAGAATATCGTCGCCGATATACTTGTAAGATACGCAAGGGCGATAGGGAACAGCATAGGAAGCAAGGTTGAAACTCTTTATAGCCTGTTCGGCGGCAATGCCGAAGCGCTTGAATTTAACGTGGAACAAGATTTCGAGTTTGCGGGCGTACCGATTAAAAAACTCGAAACCAAACCGGGAATTCTCATCGCTGGAATAACGAGAGGAGACGAAGCGCTTATTCCCGGCGGCGACGATTGCATTTTATCGGGAGATAAGGTTATCGTTGTGGCTAAAGGCGAGAGGCTCTGCAATTTATCCGACATTTTGAAGCGTTAAGAAAATTATGAATTACAGGATGATTTTTTCAACCGTCGGCAAAGTAATCGTAACCGTCGGATTATTGCTTGTTTTGCCGCTTTTAACGGCGGTTATTTACGGGGAATGGCGGTGCGCCCTTGCGTTCGGCGTAACTATTGCCGGCGCTCTTGCTCTCGGCTCGTTGACGGTTCTGACCTTAAAACCGAAAAATATGATTTTTTTCTCGAAAGAGGGTTTCATAACCGTCGCGATGTGCTGGATGGTCGCGTCGCTCGTCGGTGCGGTGCCTTTGGTTGTCAGCGGTGAGTTTACTTCTTACATAGACGCGCTTTTTGAAATCGTGAGCGGACTTACCACCACGGGCGCGTCGGTTGTTCCGAACGTTGAGGTTCTTTCAAAGTCGATTTTATTCTGGCGTTCTTTTTCGCACTGGATAGGCGGTATGGGCGTTATAGTTTTCATAATGGCGATAACGGCGCGCGCGCCGGACAGATCGATGCATATTTTAAGAGCGGAAATGCCCGGACCTATCATCGATAAACTCGTGCCGAGGTCGAAAGATACGGCGAAAATTCTTTACCTTATATATATGGTGATGACGGTGGCGATGGTTATCGCGTTGCTTTGTTGCGGTATGCCGTTTTTCGATAGTCTGATTCACGCTTTCGGAACTGCGGGAACGGGCGGTTTCGGAATAAAATCGGACTGCGTGGCGAGTTATTCTGCCGCCGCGCAGTGGGTTATAACGATAGGAATGTTTCTGTTTTCGCTGAACTTCAACCTTTATTATCTCGTTCTTATAGGGAAGATAAGAACGGCGTTGAAGAGTTCGGAACTACGCGTTTTTTCGGCTATGGTTGTTGTCGCCACGGCGATTATAACGCTGAACGTCGCTAATCTTTTCACTTCGTTCGGCGATGCGTTAAGAGCCGCGGCGTTTCAGGTTTGTTCTATCGTTTCGACGACCGGTTTTTCGACAGCTGATTTCGATAAATGGAATTCGGTTTCCAAAGCCGTTCTGATTCTGTTGATGTTCACGGGAGGAGGCGCCGGTTCGACGGCGGGAGGACTGAAAGTTTCGAGGCTCGTCATTTTGTGGCGCGGCATAAAAAGGGAATTGAAAAAAGCCTTACACCCGCGCACGGCAAGCGTTGTTAAATTCGATGGCAAGAGGGTAGACGAGGACACGATACACGGCGTGGGAACGTATTTGGGCGTTTATGTCTTTATATTGATAGCGGTTGTATTTCTGTTATCTTTCGATCCGTGGTGCGACGCTATAATTGCCGAAGGAACTTATAACGTTTTCGAAACGAATTTCACGGCGGCTCTGACGTGTTTCAATAACGTCGGTCCAGGGCTTGCGGCGGTGGGCCCCACGCAATCGTTTGTGGAATACGGTCCGTTCTCGAAACTTATTTTAACGTTTACGATGTTGCTTGGCAGACTTGAAATTTATCCGTTGCTTCTGACGATTATTCCCGCAACCTGGATAAAAAGATAACAAGTGATAAATATATAAAAAGAAAGCGGTAATCCGCTTTTTTTTATGCCTTGCGTTGACTTTTGATATCAGATAATATATACTTTATCATAGTTGATTACGGAAAAGGGTAACGCAATGGACGGATTGAAAGAAGTTTTAAAAAGAGTTAAATATATTTTGCTGGATATGGACGGAACGGTTTATCTCGGGGGAAGGCTGATCGGCGAAATGGATAAAACTCTCGACGCGCTGAGAGCGGCGGGGAAAAAACTTATCTATCTCACGAATAATTCTTCGAAGAGCGTCGAGAATTATTATGATAAACTTGAAAAGATGAATCTCTTGAAAGCCGACGATGAAGTAAAAACCTCGGGGACTGCCGCAATAGGCTTTCTTAAAACGGAGAGAAAGGGTAAAACGGTAAGACTTCTCGGAACGGAAGGGCTGAAAAAAGAATTCGTTGACAGCGGCATAAACGTAATCGAAAACGGCGTTGCGGACGTAAGCGTTCTTGCTTACGATACGGAATTATCATACGTAAAACTTTGCAAATTTACAGATAATCTAATGGAAAATTCAGAATATATCGCAACGCATCCGGACATTAATTGCCCGTCTGAAAATTATCCGCTTCCTGACGTCGGAGCATTCATTGAACTCATAAAAGCGTCCACCGGGAGAACCCCGGATAAAATAATCGGTAAGCCTTACGCATTGTTCGGAACGGAACTGATGAAAGAGTATAACGCCCGTCCGGACGAATTTATGATGGTCGGCGACAGACTGTATACGGATATCGCGTTCGGCGTTAATTGCGGCTTTCACACGCTTTTCGTTTTATCGGGCGAGGGAACGGCGGATATGATTGCGGATTCGGAGAAAAAGCCGGAGTTTGTTCTTGACAGTCTTAACGATATAGTTGCTTACTTATAAACGATTAAATTCATTATGAATCCGGAGGGAGAATATGTTTGACGTCGTAGTTATTGGCGGAGGAGTCGTCGGAGCGATGATTCTTCGCGAGTTATCGAGATATAATCTTAAAATTTGTCTTCTCGAGGCGGAAGACGACGTATGTATGGGACAAAGCAAAGCCAACAGCGGAATCGTTCACGCGGGTTTCGACGCAAAGGAAGGAACTAAAAAAGCATTCTTTAACGTTTGCGGAAACCGTATGATGAAAGGGGTCTGCAACGAACTCGGCGTAAAATACAGAAACAACGGCTCGCTTGTTGTCGCCTTTAACGACGAACAGAAAGAAACCGTTAACGAACTAAAAAAAAGAGGCGAGGCGAACGGCGTCGACGGACTTGAAATTTTAGACAGAGAAGAGTTGTTCAGGCTCGAACCGAACGTTTCCGAAAACGCGGTCGGCGCGCTTTACGCAAAGACGGGCGGAATCGTTTGTCCGTATAATCTTACGTTTGCCGCAATCGGCAACGCGATGGATAACGGAGCGGAATTAAAGTGTAATTTCAAAGTTGTAAAAATTGATAAAATCAAAGACGGATACAGGATTTTTTCAAGTAATTACGAAACGTTGGAATCGAAAATTATCATTAATTCGGCGGGGATAAACAGCGGTAAAATAGCCGCGCTTACCGGCGATGATTATACCGTTCACGCTTGCCGCGGAGAGTATGTTCTCCTTGATAAAACCGCAGGCCGGTTGACGAACGCGACGTTGTTTTTTACACCGACAAAACTTGGCAAGGGTATTCTCGTTTCGCCGACGGCAGACGGAAATATTATTTTAGGTCCGACCGCCGAAGATATAGAGGACAACAATACGGACACTACCGCGCAAGGTCTTTCGACTATTATCCGGAAGGCTTCGGAGATGATGAGAAACGTTCCTTTCGGAGAAACCATAACTTCCTTCTCGGGAGTACGCGCCTATAACGACCGCCACGATTTTATTATCGAAGAGAGCAAAAATAACGCCGGCATTATTCATCTCGTCGGTATCGAGTCGCCGGGGCTGACGGCTTCGCCCGCGATAGGCAAATACGTTGTTGAAGAGATTGTCGGCAAAAAAATTAAACTTGAGAAAAAATCGGATTTCAATCCGTACCGCAAACCGGAATATTTCTTTAACGAATTATCGGATGATGAGAAAAACGAAATCATAAAACGTAATCCCGAATACGGCAAAATAGTCTGCAGATGTGAAAAAATTACCGAGGGCGAAATTGTTTCCGCGATTCGGACAAACCCGAAAGCGACTTCGGTTGACGCCGTCAAACGCAGAACCCGAGCGGGAATGGGAAGATGTCAGGGTGGTTTTTGTCAGCCTTCCGTCGTGGAAATTCTCGCAAGAGAACTCGGCAAAGATTTGACGCAAATAACCGGGAAAGGCGAAAAATCCGAAATATTGGCGGGGAGAACGAAATGAAAAAATCATACGGAATCGTCGTAATCGGCGGTGGACCGGCAGGACTTGCCGCAGCGATAAAAGCCTATGACAGCGGGGAGAAAAACATCCTTATAATAGAAAGGGACGATAAACTCGGCGGTATTTTAAATCAATGTATTCACAACGGATTCGGGCTGACTCGGTTCAAAGAGAGCCTTACCGGTCCGGAGTACGCGTACAGATTCATCATCGAAGCCAAAAAAAGAGATATCGAAATTATGACCGGAACGACGGTTTTGTCGCTTTCCGCAAATAACGAAAATAATGCGGGCAATAAGATAACTGCGATAAACCCCAAGGACGGAGTGTTTACCGTTTCCGCAAAAGCGGTCATTCTGGCGATGGGTTGCCGCGAGCGGAGCAGAGGCGCGCTCAATATTCCGGGTTCACGTCCGGCGGGTATTTTCTCGGCGGGCGCGGCGCAAAAATTCGTCAATATAAAAGGTTATCTTCCGGGTAAAAAAGTCGTGATTCTCGGCTCGGGTGACATCGGGCTGATTATGGCGAGAAGAATGACGCTCGAGGGCGCGAAAGTTCAGGCGGTCTGCGAGATAATGCCTTATTCGAGCGGGCTGACGCGCAATATCGTTCAGTGTCTTGACGATTTCGGCATACCGCTTTATCTCAGTCATACCATAACGAAAATCGAGGGTAAAGACAGAGTTACGGGGGTTGAGGTTTCTGCCGTTGACAAGGATAAAAAACCTATACCCGGAACGGAAATACGCTTTGATTGCGACACTGTGCTTTTTTCCGTGGGGCTTATTCCCGAAAATGAATTGTCGAAAGAAGCGGGAATCGAATTGTCGCCGCGTACCAAAGGCGCTGTGGTCGATCAGACGCGCGAAACGTCGGTCAGCGGTATCTTCGCCTGCGGAAACGTGCTTCAGGTTCACGACCTTGTGGATTTCGTTTCGGAAGAAGCGGAAATTGCGGGGCAAGCCGCCGCGGAATACTCTAAAAACGGCAGCAGCGAGAAACGATTCGTTCTTACCCGCGAGGGAGCGGAAGTTTCCTATGTCCTTCCGCAAAAAATCGATTTAAACAAAGCGGAGGACGTGGCGATTTATTTCAGAGTACGCTCGACGGTTGCAAAAGCCGCGGTTATCATGAAAAGCGGCGAACAAGTTATCGCCGAGTTCAAAAAACCTATTGTCGTTCCGGGCGAAATGCAGAGGGTTAAACTTTCCGCTTCTCTTTTTGGCGATATTTCCGGAGATATTACGGTTGAGGTAAAAAAACAATGACGAAAGAATTGACTTGCATAGAATGTCCGAAAGGCTGCCGAATAACCGTCGAACTTATTGACGGCGAAGTTAAATCGGTGAAAGGAAACGACTGTCCGAGAGGAAAGAAATACGCCGAAAGCGAAGTTGTTTGCCCGATGAGAGTGCTTACTACGACCGTGAGATGTTCTTCGGGCGAAATGGTTTCCGTTAAAACCGATAAGCCCGTAAAAAAAGCCGAATTATTTGAACTTATGGAAAAGATAAACGGTAAAATAGTCGCCGCGCCGGTAAAAACGGGACAGATAATTATTGAAAATATTACTGACGGAGTAAATCTTATCGCCACTTGCAGCATAGAATAAACAGAGCGTATATATTAACGTATGAAAACAGTATCTTCAGAATATATCAATACAAAATTCAATAACAAAGAGGATTACCGCAGAGAGGACGAACGGCTCGACGGGGAGATTTTCCGTATTGCCGACGATATCGCTTTGCGGTGTAAAGATAAACCGATCGTACTTCTTTCCGGACCATCGGGCTCGGGAAAAACGACCACGGCGCATAAAATCAGCAGATATCTCGACGAAAAAGGTCATAAAACACACGTTATATCTTTAGACAATTATTTTAAAACGATATTGCCGGGCGGGCAGGATGAAGTGGATTTCGAATCCCCGTCGCGGATCGATTCGAAAATGTTGTCCGAGCATATAAAGAAAATTTCGGAATGTAAAGAAATCGAACTGCCGACGTTTGATTTTCTCAGCAAAAAAAGCGTTTCTTCGGGCGTTAAACTGAAGAGAAAAAAAGGAGAGGTTGTTTTATTCGAGGGCATCCACGCTCTCAATCCGGACGCAGTTCCGATCGGTAACGAAACGTCCGTTAAAATTTACGCGAGCGTAAGAACGCGGATATCATGCGGAAACGAAATAATCCATCCCAAATTTGTCCGTTTGTTGCGGAGAATGAGCAGAGATGAAATTTATCGCGGGAGAAGTATTTCCGAAACCGCGGATTATTTCAAAAGCGTTGAACGAGGAGAAGAACTTTACGTTGCGCCGTTTAAACGTTTTGCGGATTATTCGATCGATACGTTTATCGCGTACGAGCCGAAAATATACGCCGGTTTGCTTCTGGATGAAATACGAAAAATTACGGAAAGCAAAAACGACGACGTGATGAAATATCTCGAAGCGTGCCTCGCAAACTTTGTTGCAGGCGATAAGAAGTTAATTGTAAAAAGTTCTATAATCAGAGAATTTATCGGTGAAAATTAAAAGTTTTACGATAAATGATATTGCGAATGGCGAAGCCCCGACGGAATTCCGTCGGGGCTTCGCCATTCATCGATCAAACTTATAACAAAGCAAAGTTAACCGTTGAGTTCGTTATAATCGTCTTCCTTTTTTCCGGACTTCTTCTCGGTCATTTCGGAAACTTTATTTTTAATCTCCTCCTGTCCGTCTTTGACGAGTTTTCTCGCCTTGTAAGAATTAGTCACGAGAATCGCGCCTCCGAGTAACCCGAGTATCATTCCGCAAACAAAACTTTTTTCCATAATATTTCCTCCTTTTGTATTCTTCCTGCGAGGGTAAAACAATCTGTCGTTTGACGATATTTTTTCCCGCCGATATAAGTATGCGCGAAAAGATAATTTTCATACTTTCGGATTTCATTCATTCGTCAGAAAAAACGCTTGAAAAAAAAATCGAAATATGATATCATTATAAACGTAAAAAGATGTTACGGAGTTTGGCTATGGGGAGAATAATTGCGTTCGATATAGGAGATAAAAGAATAGGCGTCGCGATATCCGATCCGTTCAACGAAATGGCTCTGCCTGTGGAAACTTACTGGAGAAAGTCGCTTACGAAAGACGTCGATTATCTCGTAGCGTTGGCAAAATCCCGCTATTCGGAAACGATTGTCTGCGGTCTGCCGCTCAATTTCGACGGCAAAGAGTGCGAACAAACCGAAAAAACAAGATTTTTCATCGAAGAACTCAAGAAGAAAACCGACATAAACGTCGTCACGCAGGACGAACGCTTTTCCACAAAAGAAGCGAAAAGAATTCTCATCGAAGCAGATATGCGCCGCGAAAAGAGGAAAGACGTTATCGATAAAGTCGCCGCGTCGTATATTCTCGAAGATTATCTGAGAAAGTTAAAGAGGGTTTAAATCGCTGCGCCGAATCGGTAAAACGTATTAAACCCGAAAAAGGAATATTAAATGAACGATAAATTTGTTGAAAACGAAAAGAACGAGCAAGACGGTTTCGTCGCCTTAACGGGAGAGGACGGAAGCGTAGAAAAGTTTTACCATATAGGAACTATCGATTATAAAGGCGAATGGTACGTCTTTTTTCAACCTGCCGAACCCAAGGATGGGATAGATCCCGACGAACTGGTCGTATTCCGCCTTTCGGGCGACGAAAAGGACGAAACTCTTTTGCCGATAGACGATGAAGATTTGCTCGAAGAAGTTTACGGAGAATTTATGCGAGAAAACGACGACGATGCGGAATCTGAATCCGAAACGAGTTATTCGTGCGAAGGTTGTTCCACAAAGCGGGAAACGGACGGCAGAGGTTGCGAGTCCTGCGTTCACTGCGCGTCGTTAAATAAATAACGTCAGAACGTTAAATAAATAAAGTCAGACAAATTAAAAGGCGAAGCCCGCAATCGAGAGGGTTTCGCCTTAAATAATAAAAGAGAATAAAAATTATCTTTTACAGATCGTCCATGTCCTGTACGGGTTCTTCGTTAACGCCCGCAATGTAACTTCCGGTGTAACTTCCCAGAACGTCGAACGACGATCTCATTTTGCTTTTACGGGGCGGAGTAGCCGCCTTTTTCTTTTTCATCAGCGGCAGTTCTTCGTTTCGGAGCATCCTCCGTTACCCGAACCGTTCTTTCCGCAATTTTTAGGATTTGAAGTTTTAGTGTTTTTCGTGTTTTTTTCGGTAGATTTCTTCATAACGATTATTCGGGGAGTTTGATTTTAACAAACCCTTGACTGACTTTACATAACGGACATACGCTGAAAGCCTGTTTTGCCGTGAATCTGAAGCCGCAATTACTGCATTCGTAAATAATATCTTTATCGCCGGAAAATAACGTTCCGTTTCTGAAGTTTTCATAAAGATATCTGAAAATCGTTTCGTGACGTTCTTCCACGTCGGCAATTCTTAAAAATAAATCAGAAATATCTTTAAATCCTTCGTATGCGGCTGTTTCCGAAAATTGCCGGTAGATTTTTATTTCTGCCGCTTCGGCTTCCGCTGCCGCCAAAAGACCGTTTTCGATCGTGTCGCCTTCAAAGGGGTAGCCTGCCGAAATATCGATATTTTCGGTATTTCCGTTCTTTTCGATAATCGTATCGAAAATGATTTTTGCGTGAGCCGTTTCGTTGCGGGCGATATATTTTATTTCATCCGACAGAGTTTTATATCCTTGTTTCATCGCGAGTTGCGCTATAAACTGATATCTTAGCCCTGCCTGACTTTCTCCTGCGAAACTGCGCGCAAGATTCCCGAAGGTTTGTGTTTTGTCGAACTCCATTTGTTTCCTCCTTCGTTATTATCTTGCGCAGTAAAAAACTAATTATTCATTTTCGACATTTTTCTCGTCAACTTTTTTATTTCTTTTTGGCGATGATTTCGCCCGTAGTTCCGTCTATGAGAAATCCGACGAATTCGTCTTCGTTATAAAATCCGATAAAATAATAGTTGTAACCGTCGGACGAAATAAGCCTTAATTTCACTTCGTAAGGTTTTTCGCCGTTCAGAAATCTTTGGGCGTCCTCGTCGTCCGATTTATCGATAATGCCGAGAACTTCTGTGTGATTCAAAGTTTTTTTGTTTAAAACGGTGAGAAGAGTGTGGTTTACCGCTTTTTTATCGAATTCCAGAGAAACGTCGAGTTTGTTGCCCGGTAGCGCGGGCAGAAACAAACTGCAACAAACGAAATTAGAAAGGGGTTTATACTCGAATTCCTTGCGGTAAGTTATCCCGTCGAGAGAAAATTGAATAATGGGGCTTGACTTCAATGGTATATCGTTTTTAAAAACGATTTTGAAAGTGAGAACGTTTTTCCGTTCTCCGATTTCGCCGTCGTCTTTCTGCGGGTTTTCGCAGATTTCTTTAAAGGCGTAAACGTCGTAATATTCGTCGCCGGAGAACAGAATGTCGAATCTGAGTTGGCTCACTTTTTTTTCAAGCGCGCTTTTTTGCGAGCAGGCGGCAAGAATAAGAATAAGCGATATAATCGTGATAAGAGATATCTTTTTCATAAAACGATTTCCTGTTAATATTTTTATGAAGTAAACGATTTTATAATGATTAAAGTTGATTTTTATTCGGTTGTATGCTAAAATATCAATAGGTATTTCAAGCGTCTTTCCGGCAATCGGCAACGACGAACGGAATCCCTTAACGGAGTTAATATGAAAAAGACAATTGTCAAAACCGCCGTTATAACTTTTGCCGCGCTGATTGCGGCGTGCGTTACGGTTTTTTTGATCGTATCCGTCGTTTCTCCGAAAACGATCGGTAAATTTTATTATAATCTCGGAATGAAGTCGTCCGCCGTGAAACAGTATGAAATGCAGTACGAAAACAAAGGCCACGCTTTTTCGGATCTTGTCGATCTGACGGATATTGCCATTTCGGTCGATGACGAGGAGAGAATCGCGCGTTACGGTAAATCGCTTACCGTTGATTTCAAGACAAAACTTAAAGAATTGTCCGCGAAAGAAGAGAATTCTTACGGACGCAATCTTTACGATTTTTACGCCACGAGAACGGTTGAAGCCGTTTATCTCACCGCCGAGACAACGGAAGATTTAGAGGAGTGCGTTAAAATCGCGATTTCGACAACGGAGAAATACACTTCATATTCTTCGCTGAAATTTCTGGTAAATTTAAGCCTCGGCAAAAACGATAAAAAACTTGCCGATTGCGTTTACGATTTGTATAAAAAAGGAAATATGAACGGTATTTCCGAAGGAAAAGACGATCTTGTCGCCGACATGCGGAAACTTAACGGCGCGTTCGTAACCACAACAATCGAATAATTATTAAAGAGAGGAAATATATGCAGCACGAAAGAGTTTTGGTCCTTGATTTCGGAGGACAATATAATCAACTGATTGCAAGAAGAGTGAGAGAGCAGAGCGTTTACTGCGACCTTAAACCTTGCGATATGACGATTGAAGAGATAAAGCAATATGCTCCGAAAGGCATTATTTTTACCGGAGGCCCGAACAGCGTTTACGATGAAAATTCGCCTCATATCGATCCCGAAATTTTCAGGCTCGGAATACCCGTGCTCGGAATTTGTTACGGCGCGCAACTTATGGCTTACACCCTCGGCGGAAAAGTCGAAAGCGCGACTACAAGAGAATACGGCAAAAGCGACATCGAATATTTCGACAGTGAAATTTTTGAGGGCGTGGATAAAAACAACGTGTGCTGGATGAGCCACACCGACTATGTTTCCGTTGCGCCCGACGGATTCAAAGTTGTCGGGAAAACGGCAACCTGCCCCGTCGCGGCAATGGAGGACGCAAACCGCGGATTTTACGGAGTGCAATTCCATCCCGAAGTAATGCATACAAAACAGGGAACGACGATTCTCCGCAACTTCCTTTATAACGTTTGCAAAGTTTCGGGCGACTGGACTATGGCAAATTTCGTTGCCGAGCAGGTTGCGAAAATCAAAGAAAAAGTCGGAGATAAAAAAGTGCTTTGCGCGATGAGCGGAGGCGTGGACAGCGCGGTTGCGGCTACGCTTGTTCACAGAGCCGTCGGCGACAATCTTACTTGTATTTTCGTCGATCACGGGCTTCTCCGTAAAAACGAAGCGGATGACGTTTACAGGGTTTTTAAAACCGAAAGGGGAATGAATCTTATCAAATCCGATTCTGCCGACAGATTTTTGGATAAACTTGCCGGAGTTTCCGATCCGGAAACAAAACGTAAGATAATCGGCGGCGAATTTATAAAGGTGTTCGAGGACGAGGCGAAGAAGATCGGCAAGGTCGATTATCTCGTTCAGGGAACGATTTATCCCGACGTTATCGAAAGCGGAAAGGGGAAAAGCGCGGTAATCAAATCCCATCATAACGTCGGCGGCTTGCCGGACGTCGTTGATTTTAAAGAGATTATCGAGCCGCTCAGAGATTTGTTCAAGGACGAAGTGAGAAAAGTCGGGTTCGAACTCGGCTTGCCCGAAGATATCGTCATGCGTCAGCCGTTCCCCGGACCGGGACTTGCAATAAGAATAATCGGGGATATAACCCGCGAAAAAATAAAAGTTTTGCAGGATGCCGATTATATTTATCGCGAAGAAATCGCGAAAGCGGGATTGAACAGAGAAATCTGGCAGTATTTTGCCGTTTTGACGAACTGCCGTTCGGTAGGCGTTATGGGCGATAGCAGAACATATTCTTATACGTTAGCGCTCAGAGCGGTTACGAGCGTTGACGGTATGACGGCGGATTGGGCGAGGATTCCTTACGACGTGCTTGAGAAAATATCCACAAGAATCGTAAACGAAGTTCAGGATATCAACCGCATAGTTTACGATATCACGTCGAAGCCGCCGGCAACGATCGAGTGGGAATAACTTGAACGGTCGAAGAAATCCAGTGTTTATGAGGGTTTGCGGACTTTGGAAAATTGGTTTACAGTAGAAAAAATTGACACTGATACTTTTGCAATCAGCGAGTACAAACATTGGGAAGAAACGCATTGCTATCTTTTGTGTGGAACAGAAAAAGCTATTTTGATTGATACAGGGCTTGGTGTTTCCAATATAAAAACAGTGGTTTGTAATTTGACAAAGTTACCAATTACCGTAATTACAACACATGTACATTGGGACCATATTGGCGGACATAAGTATTTTGATAGTATTGCAGTTCATAAAGCGGAACAGGAGTGGTTATCCTGTCATTTCCCGATACCTTTGCAAGTGGTTAAACATAACCTAATTTGTAAGCCATGTGACTTTCCAATAGACTTTGTAATTGATGATTATCAACTATACAATGGCGTTCCTGACCTTGTATTTAACGATGGGTATTCTTTTGATTTAGGAAACAGACAGTTGACTGTTATCCATACACCGGGGCATTCGCCGGGACACTGTTGTTTCTACGAAGCTGACAGACAATATCTTTATTCGGGAGATTTAATTTATATGGGTTGCCTTAACGCTTTTTATCCTACCACAAATCCACAACAATTTTATCAGTCTGTCAAGAAAGTTAAAGGTTTGAGGATTGAGAGAGTATTGCCCTCGCATCATCAGCTTTCAATTCCTGTTTGTATCATAGACAGAATAGAAAAAGCGTTCTGCGAATTGGAAAAACAGGGTAATTTAGAGCAAGGAAAAGGTGTTTTTAACTTTGGAGACTTTCAAATACATATATGAAAAAGTAAATCTACAAACTATGATGGAGGATTGAAATTGGAAATTGATTGGATAAAATGCCCAATTTGCGGTGGCAAAACACATAACAAGGTAAGAGAAGATACAGAAATGAAGAATTTTCCTCTGTTCTGTCCGAAATCTAAAAAGGAAACGCTTATAGATGTGAAGAATTTAACTATGACTGTTTATAAAGATTTTTTTGGAAAATGATAGGAAGTTTTTCTGAACATCTTGATTTTCTAAGCAAAAACGCTTATAATTTGAGTTGAAAACATATTGCTATTATCCGCAGTTACAGAGCCGGTGTTATCAACAGCGATAACAAAATGATAACATTAGCCTATATAGGCAGGATAATATGGATATATCAAATAATCAAAAGAACTGCAAACACGACAAAGAATATTTCCTAAACAAAATTGATTAAGCTTTGTCGAATGGGAATAATCATATATGGAAAAAGAATTTAACGCGAGGTGTCCTAATTGCGGAACCGAATTCGTCGTGGAAGAAACGGGCGGTAAGGTTATGTGCCCCGGTTGCGGGGAGGAATGTTCCGCAGTTCAGGCAAAAAAATATTATTCAACGATTCACGCGACGAAGGGAGAGTTTAAAGAGGCTCACGGTGAAGAATATCATAAAGAAATGATGATTCTCGACGAAGTTTACGGCTATATACGGCTCGGGGACTTTGAAAACGCCGAAAAAAAAGTTTACGAAGCGTTGGAACTTACCGATTCGGATTATAAAGTTTTTATGGCGATGGTTGCCGTAAAAACTAAGAATTATACCGATCTGAAAGACGAAACGCACAAAGAATACGTGAATAAGGCGATCGCGCTTGCGGATGCGGACGGAAAAAAGGAAATCAAACAGATATACAGACCTTATTATCTGAAACGCAGGTTAACCGACGGCGAACTTGCCGAATATCACAAGGAAGAAAAAGAGGCGAAAAAAAACAAACTCGAAAAGAGCCTTAAGGACCTGATTCCCGAGTTCGATGCGAAGGAAAAGCGCAGAAAACTTTTTTTGATTTTGTTTCCGCTTCTCATTGCGGGCGGCGTCGCGCTGTCTTTGATTTTGTTTTTTGCGGCAGGCGAAGCGTTGGCTATAATCGGATTCCCGTTTATCATTGCCGGCTATGTTCTGTTCAGAAGTTGGTTTCTTACTCGCGATACGGTTAAAGCGTTTAATTCTTTGCTTGATTTGTTCGACGTTTTAGACGGTGAGAAATCGGATGAAGAAAATAACAAACTCGTTGACGTTTATAACTGCATGCAAAAACTTTGCGAGAGGTTTGCGGAAGGTGATGCGCCCGTTTCTATGTCAACCGATGTGTCCACGCTTATAGACGCGCTTATCGTCCTTGACAATCGGAACGTAAACACTTTCTTGTTGGGAGATAAGTTCTTTTCGCAGTACGTGAGCGAATAATTTGTAATCGGAAAAAATGCAATCAATAGTGAAAGGGATTTCCGAAAAACACAACAAAAAACGCAAAATAAAACAGAAAACAGCCTTCAAATGATAGCTTAAAGTCGGATATTCGTAAAAGAACATCCG
>URKE01000014.1 GCA_900548285.1 uncultured Eubacteriales bacterium
AGGCGAACGCAGACGTACTTGCCGTACTTCAAGCGAGAATTTGACAAAAAGCGCGAATCTTGTCTGGCATAAATATGGAAATTGCGGTGAATTTTGCGAACGTTTGAAAAAAATCGTCCGCGGCGCGCATATTCTCTTGTTAGAAAACGTTATTTGTGTTAATATATTCGCGTCAGAGGCTCAAAACGATGCCTCATTGATTTCGTCGGATTCAGCGTTCAACGTTGCCGGCGACCGACGGGGAGAAAAAATGGAAGATAAAATACCGATCGAAAAGAAAGACTTATCGCAATTTTTTGCCGGTTCTCACGACTATCTCGTGATGCTGAATTTATACGATTCCGCCGTAAGGCAACTCAAACTGAAGTTCGAGGTTTTAAACAACGAATTCAAGGTTTTATACGCCCGCAACCCGATTCATCATATCGACAGCAGGGTTAAATCTCCGCGCAGCATAATCGCGAAACTCGAGAAGAAAGGCTATGAAATATCGCTGGAATCGGCAAAAAAGAACGTGAACGACATCGCGGGGGTGAGAGTGGTCTGCAACTATATCGACGACGTATACAGCGTTGCGGAGATGCTTAAACGCCAGACCGACCTTGAAATAGTGAAGATTCAGGACTATATAAAAACGCCGAATTACAACGGTTACAGGTCGTTGCACCTCGATATCAGAGTCCCCGTGTTTTTGTCGGACAGAACGGAATACGTCATCGCGGAAGTACAAATAAGGACGATAGCGATGGATTTCTGGGCGAGTCTGGAGCACGATATCCGTTACAAGGCGGACAAATCGCGTCTGCCGGAAGGAATAAACGAGGAAATGCTCGAGTGTTCCAACAAAATTGCCGAGATAGACGTTCAGATGCAGGATATGTACAAGCGAATCAAAGCGGCGGAAGAGCATAACAATCAAAGCGAACAATAAATTATCGATAAATATCAAGCCCCGCGGTATCCGAAAATCAGGATGCCGCGGGGCTTTGTCGTTTTATTCAGGCGAATTTCAGCCGATGACCGGTCAATACTTGCTTAGCCGATATTTGCCCGGTTGATACTTGCTCAGCCGTATATCTTGCTTTGCAATCTCGAGAGATAATTCCATTTCAATCCGTCGAAGCCGCAACTCGAAACGAGTTCCACGCCGTTGCCGGTTCCCACGCTCGGCACAACGAAGCAGTTATCGGTTTTACCGTTATTTACGGGAACAAATCCGTCGAAAGCGATGCAATCTCTGAGCGCGTCTATCTTTGCCGCTTCGGCGGGATGAGCCTTGCGGAACTTGGAAATAGTGTATTCCTCATAACCCTTCGAATTATCCGTTTCGGCGTCGTCGTCGAGGTAAACAACGCACTTTGTGACGGGAGGAACCTCCGGGTTATCTTTATTGGGGACGGAAACTATGTAACGCGGCGGTTCCAAATATGGGATATAAGAAAGATACAACCCTTTTTCGCCGAAGAGCGTTATATTATCAACGGAGTATTCGAGCGAGGCGTTAAGCGTGGTCGAGTCGGTTATCGTTCCGTCGTTTCTGCCGACGAAGCCGCCGAGGCGAACGGAGTCTTTAAGATAAACGTTATCGCCTTGCGAAAGCAGTATGGACACAGATCTTTCGGCGAAG
This sequence comes from uncultured Eubacteriales bacterium, assembly GCA_900548285.1. Classification (GTDB taxonomy): domain Bacteria; phylum Bacillota; class Clostridia; order Christensenellales; family Borkfalkiaceae; genus UBA10281. The sequence continues at coordinate 1,628 of URKE01000014.1, forward strand.
CAGTTTTCGATTTCGCCGGAGTTGTAACCGACGAACGAGCCTATATAACAGTCAAGACTTCTCGCGAGAGAAACGCTCACCGCGCTGAAATCGCTTCTGCCGCTCTGATTGACGTTTTTCATTCTGCCGTTGTTCGTTCCAACGGTCACGCCCACGGCGAATTCGTTGTTTCCGTCTATGTTTATCTGTCCGCCGGCGGATGCGATAAGTCCGTCTATAAGTCCGTTATTCGTACCTATCGCGCCCGAAACGGAAAGTTTGCTCGTCGGGCTTACGGCTATGGAAATTTCAGCCATGCTGTGGCAATCGATTATCTTTCCGCTTGCCGTCAGTTCTCCGACGAACGAGCCGAGCGTGGTCGCGTCGGTCGAGCCGCTCATCGAGAAAGATCCCATTAAGGAAAGGTTATAAATCGTTCCGCTCACTTTGGAGAAAAGTCCGAAGTTGCGTTTCGTTCCGTTTTTCGCGGCAATGCGTATTTTATGTCCGTTTCCGTTGAACACGCCCGAGAATCCGCTTTGAGCGTCCGCTCCGAGCGCGGTCCAGTCCGCAAGACTGTCGTAGTCGAAGATCGTGCCGCCCTCGATTATGTCGTTCGTCAGAACGTAGTTCTCATAAGGCGCGAGGTTCACGTTCTGCAGTTCCTCGAAGGTGGAAATCGGTTTCGCGTATGCCGCGTAAAGAGTGGTCGCCTTTTCGATTGCCGTAACGGGATAGCCGGTTTCGTCTTTAAAATGACTGAAAACAAGCCCCTGAGCGTTCGGAGTCGGGTTTTCGAGTTCGGCTGCGAGTCTTCCGAAAGGAACGTTTGCAATCGACTTTTCGGTGTTTCCGTCGGCGAATTTTCCGTCGCCCGCGTCGAGTTTTATTTCAAAAACGTCGGCGTCGGATTCGTAAACCGCATAATAAGTCGTTTTTACCGAATAAACGGTCTCTTTAAGTTTGCTTGGCGTAATTATCTCATCGCCGGCGTCCGTTCTCCACCCGACGAATTTCATACCTTTGCAGGACGGAATTTTATCGAACGCAATGTTTTCGCCCGCCGTACCGTAATCGGAGATTTCGACGCTGCCGTCGGCGAAGGTCTTTATGCCCGTAAGGTCGCCGCCGTCGTCCTCTCTGTATGAGTCCGCGCGGAACGTGAGATGAACTTTTATCGCGGTGTCGTGAACGTAAACGCCGTAGAAAACGGTGTCCTCGGCGAACGTAATCTGCTCGCCGGCTTTAACCGAAATTGGCGCGGAGCCGTCGTCCGGCTTGGTTTCCCAACGGTCGAAACGATAGTAGTTTGCGCTGTAATAATCGACGTAAGGAGCGATCATCGTCGTTCCGTAAGTTTCGTAATAGTTCGCAACGTGTCTGAAGCCGGTCATAAAGCCGTTGCAGATAACGCCGTCTATCTTCGTTCCGTCGGGTTCGTAACATTCGCCGTCCGAAACGAAAGCGACGTTGACGATTCTGGCGGTCGCGGGCTTGAAGAAAATCTCTATCGTCGCGTCGTGGTCGAAAGGAACGTAAGCCATATATCCGTCGTTATAGAACGCGCTGACGTATTCCTCGCCGTCATAAGTCCATTTGAGATATTCGGGAACGTAGGTCTTGGACGCGTCGTCAACCGTGAAAAGGTTTGCGGTGAGATAATAACCTCTGCCATAAAGATCGCTTACCGAGAGTTCGGTTTTCGCCCTGTCGCCGAGGAAATAAACGTTCACGGGGACGTCCGTTTTAATCTTTTTGCCGGGATTATCCGCGTCGTCTTCGTATTTCGCCTCGTAACCGCCCTTGAATGTAAGGGTTATCGTTGCGGGGTTGAGCGAATAATAAGCGTAATAGGTCGCGTCCTCGCCGCCGATTTTAAGATTTTCGGCGTCGACTTTATGTTCTAAGGAATAAGGCAGCGTCGTCCAGCAGACGAAAGCGAAATCGCCTTTTTCGTCCGAATAATCTTCCGGGCGGACGTGAGAGATATCCTTGCCGTAAACGTCCGTGAGTTTAAACGTTTTGTCGCCGTTTTCAAACTTTCCGCCCAACGCTTCGAACGTTATCGTGTGTTGTTTCGCCGTTTCGTCGAACTGCGCTCTGAAAACGATATAAGTTTTAACGTTGCCGCTAAGGTCTTTTTCCGAACCGACGATATAAGTTTCCGTGTCCACGCCCCAGCCTTTGAACGCGTATTCTCTCATGCCGTTCACGTCGCCGCGTACGGGGTCGGCGATTTTCTCTGCCGAAATGACTTCTTTAAGCGTTTTTCCGAAGTAATCTCCCTCGACGATTCTGTGGTAATATTCGTATCCGTAATCGCCCACGCTTACGAAAGCGAGCGTCGGCATAACGGTTTTATCTGCGAAAACGGGAGTGTAGGTTTCGTTTTTCACGAACGCGATTCTCACGCCGTAAGGATATTCGTCGCCGACGGAGTTTTTCCAGCCGTAGAACGAGTAATACGTTTTGCTTTCGTTGTCGAAGTAATCGTTAAGCGCGGGCAGAGAATAGAACGCCGATTCGTCATTTATGTCCATTCCGAACGTCCAGGGTTTGCCGTTCGCTACGTGAACTTTTTTGCCGTTTTCGCGGGTTTCGTATTTAACGCCCTCCGCGAAGGATTGAAGTTGGTCGTCGACGATGAATTCTGCCGTGAGTTCGCCGAGAGTATACGTCGCCGTGAGATTGACGGTTATGTCTTTTGCGGGCATAAGAGCGGGATCGGGAATGGTTGACAAATCCCATTCTACGATGGGCGCTCCGGAGAGAACTTTGTCTATATCGAACAACGGATAGCCTGCAAGTCTGCTTACAACAGTTTCGTCGGAAAAATTGTGTTTCAACAACGCAACGTTTATCGGATCGCCTTGTTTTATGCCGAAATCGCCTATATAAACGCCGTTCGCCATTATTTTAACGTAATAAACGGGCAGTTTGTCGTATCCTTTGCGTTCGTAAAGGACGTACCAGATTCTGTTTTTAGTCACGTCCGGCATCGAGTTCACTTCATAGAAACGACTGTTTTCGTCGTTTTCGGCGTTGATGTCGCGGTAGCCTTTGACGACGTAAACGTTTCCGTTCTCGGTGAATTCGCTGCCTATCGCGAACTGTTCGGGCGGGAGCGGACGAATGGTTTTGCCGACGTAATCGAACGGTTTATATTCCGTTTTCACGCGGCTTACCGTTTCCGTTTCGAGTACGTAAGTTTCGGTGAACACGTTCTCGTCGGTGTAGGTCGCAACGAACTGCGCGCCGTTTTTAATCCCGTCGAAGTTTTCGAGATAGAGATTCGATTCGGTGTCGACGCGGATTCTCGGGTAGGAGCCTGCTTTTATGTCGATGCCCTTGAAAGCGTCCGCGTTCGGATCTACTTCGTAATAGTCGGCGAAGAAAGTCAGTCCGCTTGCGCTTACGAATTCCGAGTATTTTTTACCGGCGATGTCCGGCGCGACTATTTTCTGGTCGGTGAGAACGACGAAGTATCTGAGCGACGGAACGTAAATCATATCCGCCGAGAGCAGACGTTCGGTTCTCGCGATTTCGGACGAGGTGAGATATACCGGCGAACTGAATTCGGCTTTGAAAACGCGCTGTTTCCATTTAAGTCTGTAATACGAAGTGTTTACTATCATATACCCTTTATAAATGGTACTTGCGTTTTCGTAGGTAACTACGGGATAAGTTCCGTCGAAACTTTCGTCGATCCGGTCGCCTAAGAACGGGAAGTATTTTTCCCAGAGGTCGTTAAGGTCGAGATAATACCCCTGACGAACGGGCAGTTCGTCTTCGGAGAAATCGGGCGGAACGACTTGTTCGCCCTCGAGATACGAAAGCCGCGCCAGAACTTCGGAATGAGTCGAGCCGCCGCCCGCGTAATATTCGTTTCTGAATTCGGTATTATGTACGGCGTAATCTCTTCCGTCCGGGTTGCGATATTCCACGTAGAAAATTCTCTCTATCCCGCTCGCGTAAACGCCGTGCCGCGGCAGAAGTTTCACCTTGACTACGTATTTCAGCGATTTGAACGGGAAGTTTCTGCTTATGATCGGGCTTCCGTTGTTGATGGTTACGTATTTGTCATAATCTCTCGTCTGATAATCGGGATCGTCCACCAATTCGAATTCATAGTCGAGATATTTTCCGTATCGGTTTCTCAGCGCGCTGTCGTAAACCTCGTCGTCGCCCGTCGCTATGTCGAGATATCTCATCTGAACGGTACTCATTTTCACCCCGCCGTAACGCGTAGTGGTAACGTATGGGTTTTCGGGCGAGTTCGACTGTTCGGCAAACCCCAGCGGAATCAGCCTGTCGCCCACGCCGTACAGGGGAATTTTTTTGTCGAAAATGTCCGTGTTCAGGTCGTAAACGAGGAATTTCGCGCCTAATTTCGCGTTCACGAACAGCCCCACTTCGAGATACATTCCGCCGTAAAGATGCGTTTCGGAAGTTTTGTTCACCGCGTCGTAAGAATAACGGAAACTAACGAGACCGCTAAGTTCGATATAAGGTCCGAAGCGGAAGGAAACGTATACCGCCGCAACGTTATTGAGTTTTAAAACCGATAGAGACAACTTCGCTTCGAGTCCGCATCTGAAACCTACCTGACCTTTAAGCGTTACGGCTATGCCGATTTCGTTTTCGGCGGTGGCTCTCAAAAATTTGAACTCTTTGAACATAACGGGTTTTCCGTTGTCGCCCACGGCTTTTTCGCCGTTTGTGAGAGTGGTTGTTTCAACGTAGTGGTGGGAAAATTCCACGTATAACCCGGCGCGCGCGCCGAGCGAACCCACGACGTTGAATTCGAGCATAAGCGAAACCACGGGAACGGGCAGGGGAATCTGACCGAGCGGAATACTGAAAATGTCCACGTATTCGAGTTCGTCTTCATCCCAGAGGTCGCTGCCTGTAATTGCGTTGGCAAATTTGTTCTGACCGTCCTTGTTTATATCCATAATGTATTCCACTTCGTCGGTTATATCGATAATGCCGTGGATATCGTCGTTCGAATCGGTAAATTCGACGGTCGCCGCGAGCGAAATCGAAAAGTCGTTGGAAAGGTCCACCTTTACGTCGGTGTAAAACCAGAGAAGAGGATTGAGGGTTACAAGCCCCGATTTGCAGATCGTGTAACGGTAATTCACCTGCGTTTTGTTAGAGATGGTTATCGAAACGCCGATTTTCATTTTGGCGAACTGAATTTCGCCGCCGACTTCTATTTCAAACGCAAGGCTCGTGCCTTTTATGTCTAATTTTACTTTCGGATAGTTAAATCCGAAATTTTCGATTGCGGCAGAGAAACGGCTTTTTTCGTCTGCGGAAAGCCCGTCGGCGTAATTCGTTATCGTGGGTGACTTAGCCACGGCGTTTTTCACCGCGTTTTTAAGGGTGACGATACCCTCGTTTTTCAGCACGTTTTCGGCTATCGTTTCCGCCGAAATGTTTGCAACGCCTTCGAGTTGCGCCTGCTTTTCTCCGTAAACGTCAACGTCGCCGTAAACGTCGTCCACGTTTGGCGTAACGACGTCCATTATGACGAATTCGCCCTCCTTGATTTCAGTACCGACGACGTATTGCATGCGTTCTTTTCTGACGGAAATTACTTTGCAGATATAATCGTCCGGCGTTTCGTCTTCCGTTTCGCCGACGATGACTATCGTGCCGACGGCAATCTCTTTCGTCGTTCTCGCAACGATTCGGCTGACGTCCTTTTCAAGCCCCGAATCCATATAGACGTAAACTTTTTCGTCCCATTTTGCAAGGTCCGCCGAAGTTATGCGGACGGTTGGTTTTTCTTCGATGACTTCTTTTTTTTCTTTACTCGTGGTGACGGTCACTTCGTCGGCGTTTTTCGCGTCCTTGCCGTCAACGGTAAGGAATTTAACCGCGGACGAGCGCGCTTTTAACGTATAAGTCATTCCTTCCGCGAGTTTTCTGCTCGGTTCGAGAACGTAAAAACCGTCCCCGTCCTGACGGCAGATAAGCCCGGTTTCCTCGCCGCTTGCCGAGGCGAAGGATACGTATTCGTCAATATTTCCGTTGTGCAGAATCACTCCGCTTGCCGTCGCTTCTATCACGGGCGAATCGGAAACGTGCCTGACGCTCGTAATTTTTCTGATCGTGTCCGTCGCGACGGAAAATCCGGCGTAAACGGTCAAAGAACGGCTGATAGAATCCTTTTTGCCGACGATTTTGTCGTGATCGGCGTCGTAATACCAGCCGCCGAACGAGAATCCGTCTTTATAGGAAACGGGCAACGCCCCGAGTTCTTCGCCCTCGAAGTAAGTCCGTTGTTCTATTTCCGAACCGCCCGCGGTATCGAACGTGAGAACCGCGCCGTAACGCGCGTAAAGCATTTCGTCCTTTTTTGCGGTTATCGTCCGAGGGCAAACGCTTCCGAAATCTTCGTCGTAATACCAGTCCGCAAAAACAAGCCCCTCTTTTTCCGCTTCGGGGAGAGTGAACTCTTCGCCCTTTTCAAGCGTTACGGAGGCAATTTCTTTTCCGCCGTTCGTGACAAACGTAACCGTAACTTTGTTATTATTGCCGCCGCAAGAACACGCCGACATAAAACAGACGGTACACGCGCTAAGCATGACAAATAAAAAGGCTACTAATGCTTTTACGATTTTACTCTTCATATAAATCTCCGTTTTTTAATTCATTTAAATTGCCATTGTAATTGTTTCAATAAACAAAAAAGCGCAAGGAAAAAAGTCTTTTCTCTGCGCTTATAGTCAAAACGTAATTCATAGGCGGTTACCTCCGTCGCGGGTATGTTGATTTTAAAAAGAATATGTCTTTTAAGAATCATATTATATCATATGATTGTTTGTATTTCAAGTTATATCGCTTTTTTTTATCCGAAAAAAATAAAATATTTTGCGATGCTGAAACGTCAAAAGCGATATTAAAGCGTAAAAAGCGATGCGAGCCGCCGCCGACTTTTCTGCGGCGGCTCGCCGTAAATCAATCTTTATTTCTGTTTTTTGCCCATTCTTTCATTCTGAGATCTTTCGAAAGAATTTTTTTGCGAAGTCTTATGTTGACGGGCGTGACTTCCACGAGTTCGTCGTCCGCGATGAATTCGAGGCATTGCTCGAGGGAAAGAATAGTGGGGGGGACGAGTTTCAGCGCGTCGTCGCTGCCCGACGCGCGGCTGTTCGTGAGGTGCTTTTGTTTGCACACGTTCACGGCAAGGTCGTCCTCGCGGGAGTTTTCGCCCACGACTTGTCCTTCGTAAACCTTTTCGCCCGGGCCGATGAAGAGCGTGCAACGTTCCTGCGCGTTGAAAAGACCGTACTGAGTGGTAACGCCCGTTTCAAAAACAACGAGGCTTCCTCTCGTTCTCGCGGGGATATCGCCTTTATATTCTTCGTATCCCGCGAACACGTGGCTCATTATTCCGAAGCCTTTCGTGTCGGTGAGCATTTCGCTTCTGTAACCGAACAGGCATCTCGCGGGGATTTTGAATTCGAGTTTGGTCGTGCCTCTGTCGTCGGCGGACATGTCGATGAGTTCGCCCTTTCTCGCGCCGATTTTGTTCATTATCGCGCCCACGTAATCGTTAGGCACTTCGATAACGAGGTCTTCCATAGGTTCGTGAGTTTTGCCCTCGATTTCCTTAAAGATAACTTTAGGACGGGAAACCTGAAATTCGTAACCCTCTCTTCTCATGTTTTCGATGAGAATGGAAAGGTGAAGTTCGCCTCTGCCGAACACTTTGAACGTATCCGCGCTTTCGGTTTCTTCTATCTTCATCGAAACGTTGGTTTCGATTTCCTTGAACAATCTCGCGCGCAAGTGGCGGGAAGTTACGTATTTGCCTTCCTTACCCGCGAACGGACTGTTGTTTACCATGAAGTACATCGAAACGGTCGGTTCGTCGATCGCGACGAAGGGAAGTTGTTCGATGCAGTCCGGCGAACAGATGGTTTCGCCTATGTTTATGTTTTCGATGCCCGAAACGGCGATTATGTCGCCCATTTCCGCGCTGAGAACTTCCGTGCGTTTAAGCCCCTCGAACTGATAGAGTTTGCCCACTCTCGCGTTCGTGGTGGTTTTGTCGGTGTGGATAACGGTTATCGGCTGAGCGTCCTTGATTTTGCCTCTCACGATTCTGCCTATGCCGATTCTGCCGACGTATTCGTCGTAATCGACGTTGCAGATTATCGCCTGAAGGGGCGCGTCGAGTTCGCCTTTCGGAGCGGGAATTTCGGAAAGAATAGTGTCGAGCAACGGGTCCATATTGTCGCTCTCGTCGGCGAGTTCTTTTTTCGCCCAGCCCTGTTTCGCGCTTGCGTAAACAACCTTGAAGTCGAGTTGGTCGTCGTTCGCGCCGAGTTCTATGAACAGATTGATTATGCCGTCGATAGTGGCGTTCAGATCGCCGCCTTTGTCGATTTTGTTGATGCAGACGACGGGCTTTTTGTTGAGCGACAACGCTTTTTTAAGAACGTATCTCGTCTGGGGCATACAGCCTTCCACCGCGTCCACGAGCAGAACGACGCCGTCCACCATAGATAAAATACGTTCAACCTCTCCGCCGAAGTCGGCGTGACCGGGCGTGTCGATGATGTTGATTTTCGTGCCTTTGTAATTAAGCGCGGTGTTCTTTGCGAGGATGGTGATTCCTCTTTCTCTTTCGATATCGCCGCTGTCCATAACTCTTTCGGCAACCACTTCGTTGGTTCTGAAAATGTTGTTTTGCTTCAGAAGCGCGTCCACGAGGGTGGTTTTGCCGTGGTCTACGTGCGCTATTATGGCGATATTTCTTACGTCGTTTCTTACGTCCATACTTAACCTCTGTTAAAAAATACGTAATACAGTATAAACTTTGCCGATAAAATTGTCAAATAAACGGCAACGGCAAACGGAAAATGTGGACTTTTTTTTTATAATGTGGTATTATCTCGTTATGGATATACAACTTAAAAAAATATTGATGATAGCGACCGGCGGAACGATCGCCTCTAAAAAAAGCGAGGACGGATTGACTCCGTCGCTCACTTCCGACGAACTTTTGTCTTACGTTCCCGAAATCAGGGAGTACTGTATTCCGTCGTCCTTGCAGACGATGAATATCGACAGTACGAACATCTGCGCCGACGACTGGCTCGTCTTAGAGGACGTCATCGAAAAAAATTACGAAAAATACGACGGCTTTGTCATCTGCCACGGCACGGATACGATGGCGTATACGGCGGCTACGCTTTCCTATCTCATTCAGAACAGCCCCAAACCTATCGTAATAACGGGTTCGCAAAAGCCTATCGATATGGACATAACGGACGCGAAAACAAATCTTTCGGACAGTTTTTTATATTGCTGCTCGAAGTACGCCAACGGCGTGCAGATAGTTTTCGACGGCAAAGTGATAAAGGGAACGAGAGCGAAAAAGACGAGAAGCAAAAGTTACAACGCTTTTTCGAGCATAAATTTCCCTTACACGGCTATAATTCAGGACGGACGCGTTATGCAATACGACAAAACGCGGAAACGGGGCAGGCCGAAGTTTTATCGCGAACTCGATAAAAAAGTGGGGCTTTTCAAACTCATTCCGGGCGCGAACCCGCTTATTCTCGACAAGTATTTCGAACTGCACGACGCCGTGATAATCGAAAGTTTCGGCACGGGAGGGATTCCGTCCGGCGAAAAATTCGGGTTTTACGATATCATCGATAAGTGGCGCAAAAAGGGCAAAATACTCGTCATGTGCACGCAGGTCGTGAACGAAGGCAGCGACATGACCGTTTATAAAGTGGGGAAAAGGCTGAAAGAGAAGTACGGTTTTTTAGAGTCTTACGATATGACGCCGGAAGCGGTGGTTGCGAAACTTATGTGGCTTCTCGCCTCCCGCCGCCGCATTGCGGACGTGAAGAAGGCTTTTTACAAAACCGTCGCCGACGATATTTTATACACAGAATAAATCCGCCTATAAGCCGATTAATCGGCGTTTTCTGCATTAAACAGGCGGTTACGGAGAAGAAAATGCTCAAAAAATTCGCGGGTTATTATAAACCGCATATGAAACTTTTTATCCTCGATATGGTCTGCGCGTTCACGGTTTCGGTTTTAAACCTTGCTTACCCGAAAATCGCGGGCAAAATCATCGAGGTCAAACAACTCGATTACGTTCTTACTTTTTCGGCGGTTCTGCTCGGGATTTTCCTGCTCAAAGCCGCGTTGAATTACCTTATCGTTTACTGGGGACACGTCGTGGGCGTGCGTATTCAGGGCGACATGCGCGCGGAACTTTTCGCGCATCTGCAAAAACTGCCGTTCGCTTATTACGACGAAACCAAAGTCGGCTCGATAATGTCGCGGCTCGTAAACGACCTGTTCGAGGTTTCGGAACTTGCTCACCACGGACCGGAGGACGTGTTTTTATCCGTTCTTTCGATTATCGGCGCGCTCATAATGATATGTTTCATCAATCCGTGGCTTTCGCTCATTCTGCTTGCGATAATTCCGATTATGGTTTTCGTCGCTTCGAGATTGCGTATGAACCTGATTCGCGCTTTTTCCGCTTCGAGGGAGAAAACTTCGGAAATAAACGCCGCGGTGGAAAGTTCCATTTCGGGGATAAGGGTGGCGAAAGCATACACCGCCGAAAGGCACGAGAAGGAAAAATTCGTCGCCGCGAACGAGGGACTTAAAGCCGCGCGTTCGATGCAATATAAGGCTATGAGTCGATTTAACACGGCGATGAGCCTTTCGATGGATATTCTTTATCTCGTCGCGTTCGCCGCGGGGGGATTGTTTTTCGTCAAGGATCTGATCTCTTCCGCCGACCTCACTTCTTACGTTTTATACGTTGCGATGCTTGTCACGCCGATACGTACTTTCGTCACGATTTTCGAGCAGATAGAAGAGGGTATGACGGGTTTCAAGAGGTTTATGGAAGTGATGAGCGTCGCCCCCGAAAAGGAAGCGAAAACCCCCGTGAAGGTGGACAGGCTCAAAGGGGATATCGTTTTCGACAACGTGAGTTTCAGGTATAAAAAAGAAAGCGACGACGAAAAGAGCCTTATTTTAAACGACCTTTCGCTTGAAATAAAAGCGGGTTCGACCATTGCTCTCGTCGGACCTTCCGGCGGCGGAAAGACTACGCTTTGCAATCTTATCCCGCGTTTTTACGATATCGATTCGGGCAGAATCACCGTTGACGGCATCGATATCAACGATATGAGTTTATACGACCTGAGAAGAAATATCGGCTCGGTCGCTCAGGACGTGTTTATTTTCAGCGGTACGGTGAGGGAGAACATCGCTTACGGCGACTTTGACGCGACCGACGAACAGATCGAAAACGCCGCTAAACTCGCCAACATTCACGATTTCATCGTTTCGCTCGATAACGGTTACGACACTTACGTCGGAGAGCGCGGCGTTAAACTTTCCGGCGGGCAGAAGCAACGCGTGGCGATAGCGCGCGCGTTTTTGAAAAATCCGCCGATACTGATTTTAGACGAAGCGACTTCCGCGCTCGATAACGTCACGGAAATGCAGATTCAGCAGGCGCTCGAACGCCTTTCGGCCGGCAGAACGACGATAGTGGTCGCGCACAGGCTTTCGACCGTCAAAAACGCCGACGAGATAATAGTTTTCGGCGACGGCGGCATAGAGGAACGCGGCACGCACGACGAACTTATCGCAAAACACGGAATTTACGCCGAATTATACGAGTATCAGTTCAGACAATAAACGATAACGCGGCGACATATCCCGTCCGACCGGCGAATTGACGGCGCACGCAAACGGAGCAGAAAATGAAAAGGAAAAACAGATTCAGAAAAACACTCGAATATTTATGCGCGAGAAGGCGTATTTTAAGTTTCGTCGTCGCGGTTTTATCGGCGGCTGCTGCCGTCGGTTACGTCGTTTATGCCGGCGTCTGCGCTTTCAATATCGACAAAGTTAAGGAAACGATGAAAGGATTGTGGGGTTTTCAGTTCGTCGCGAGCGTCGGGCTTTACACCCTCTTTTCCGTTCTCGGTATAATTTTGTTTTCCGTTCTGGGATTGTATCGCGCGCTGATGTGCTATTTTTATTATAAACTTTATAGGGGCAGCGTCGATTTTTATCGGGAAAGAGGAAAGGATATATTCCTTTTTTCGGCTTTATCGTTCGTTATGGCGGGCGTGTATTTCTTCCTTTATTATAAGGATGGCGTGACCATGCCGTATCTCGGTAAAGGCGGTTCTTTGACGGCGGCGATTATTTATCTGCTTTTCGGCGGGCTGCCGATCGCGGAAAAAATCGTCTGCGATATCACGGTTAAGATAATGAAAAAAGAAAGCGGCGCAAAAGTACCTAAAAAGGACGATATCGAGGAAGAACTCGAAACCGACGCCGATTTAAGCGCGATGTCCTTATTCGGACGGACAAAGGGGAATATCGGGGCCGATTGCGATTATGGCAACGATCGCGATTGCGGCAACGATCGCGATTGCGGCAACGATCGCGACGACACGAAAGAAAATTTATCCGTCGGGAAATCGTCGGAATATGCGGCGAAAAAAGCGGAAGATAAACCTGCGGCGAAAAAAGTTGCCGCCGAAGAGGATATTACCGCAGAGGAAGAAAGGATAACGAAGAGTTACGGAAGAGCCGCCGGCAGGCTTGCAAGACGAATGAAAGAAATGGACGACGAGGAGGACGATTAAGTCGGCTTTATGGTCGGAACGTTTTCCGTGTTACGAAAAAACGCAAAAAAAGTTGCAAATAATATCGGAATGTGATACAATAGACTTCACGTTGCTTACCGTCGCAAAAAAAGTCGGCAATCAGTTACGAAAAACCCGGCGGATACGTATATTGTATCAGGGGGAAAGTTTTACCGGATGATAAAAGAAACTTTTACTAACAATTTTATAGAGGATATTTGTCGCGAGTTCGGCATAGAAGGCGACTTCAAATATTTTGAAACGCTCACGAACGGGCATATAAACACTTCTTTCAAGGTTTATTTTTATCGGGACGGCGAAATGAAGGACTATTGTCTGCAGAGAATCAATTCCTACGTCTTTAAAAATCCGCAGGCGGTGATGGAGAATATTTCTAACGTCACGGAGTACATAAGGGATAAAATCAAAGCGACGGGCGTTACGGCGAAAAGGTCGGTTCTTCATTTCCAATCGGCAACGAGCGGCAAGTATTATTACGTCGGTCCTAACGGCGGTTTCTGGCGTTGTTCGCGCTATATCGACGGGTCGGAAACTTATAACGAAACGGATAATCTCGGCATTATCGAAGAAACGGGCAGAGCGTTCGGCGATTTTCAACTCAAACTTGCCGATTTTCCCGTGAAAAAACTCAACATAACCATTCCGCATTTCCACAACACGATCATGCGTTACGAGGCGTTCGGGGAAGCCGTGAAAAACGACGAAGCGCACCGCGCGGGCGGCGTTGAGGCGGAAATCGGGCAGTACAGAGCGCTCGAAGAAACGGCGACGGAAATGTATAAAATGCAAAGGCGAGGGGAACTCCCGTTAAAGGTTACCCATAACGACACAAAGTGCAACAACGTTCTTTTCGATAAGATAACGGGAGAGTATCTTTGCGTTATCGATCTCGATACCGTTATGCCCGGGCTTGTGGGGTTCGACTTCGGCGATGCGATCAGGTTTATCGCGAATTCCGCCGGAGAGGACGAAAAAGACCTTGCCAGAGTCGGGCTTGACCTCGATAAGTTCGAAGCGTTCTCCAAAGGGTTCACGGGTAAGCTGAAAGACGTTATGACGCCCGCCGAAAAAGATACGCTTGCGCTCGGCGCGCTGACGATGACGACGGAATGCGGTCTGCGGTTTTTAACCGATTATTTAAGCGGCGACGTTTACTTCAAAACCGCTTATCCCGAGCATAATCTCGACAGGGCGAGATGTCAACTCGCGCTCGCGAAGGATATGATTTTAAAATATGACAAAATGAAGGCGATTGTCGGAAAATATGCCGATTAAACGACTTATAGACCGATATTTGATATATGCCGACAAAACGGCTGCAGACCGATATTTGATAAAAACAAATTTAAAACGCAGGGATTTAACCCCTGCGTTTTTTCGTGGCTAAAATGCGGGCGGAATTTGCTTTTTCGGCAAATTCCGCCGCCTTACTTTATTTTAAAACCTGCGTTATTCCGATTTCAGAAGATAACGTTTTTCAAAGTAATAAGTCGTTACGAAGAGCGAAAGCGCGAGAATTATCATTGCCGCCGCTTTCACCGCGTTTCTCTTGCTGTTTTTAACGATGAGATCGTTTTTTACGTATCCGATTTTTCCGTCGTAAACGATTTTCGCGTAGTCGCCGGAAACGGAAAGCAGAATGACTTGTTTATAAGACGTGATTTCGTCGGTTACGGTGGTGAGATCTTCGGCGTAAACCGTCGCGCCGTTTTTCGCGTAAACGTAAGCGTTTCCGAGCGCGGCGTATTCCGTTTCCGACAAATAATTTTCCGCAACGAACGTCTTGGGGATAAATCCTTCCGCGTCGCCGATTTTCACGACGTAATAGTCGTCGCCGTTGAAATTCAGTTCGCCTGTAATCGCGATTTTATCGTATTTTTTCGCCGTGGCGGCTGCCGCGTAAACTTTTCTCAGCGCGGGCAAGCCGTAAGTTCTGAAATCGGTCATCGCGTAAGCCGTTTTTTCGAGAGGTGTAACGCCGAACGCGCTTGTTTCGATAAAGTCGGTTTTGCGGGCTATCGCGGCGTGATTGTCGTTGATGACGAGATAATATTTTCCGCCGAGATCTTTCACCGCGTAAGAGTTTTTGCCGTCCTCTATGGCGAATTTCTCAAACGCGAAGAATTCGCTCGAAAGTTCCGAGGCTTTTATCTCGAAGAGTTTCGCGCCCGTTCTCAGTTTTCCGTAGGTTTCGTTTTTCGAATAATCGAAAGAGAAATCGGACGGAATATCGATCGTGTAAGGCGTCGAGATTCCGAGATCCGCGTGAGCGGAAGAGCGGAGAATAAGTCCTTCGAAGATGAAGTAAGCGTATGCCGAATCGCACCCCGCGCACATTGCGGTGGCCGGTTTTATCGTTCCGAGGTTGCCCGAGGTTTCGAGCGTTCTCGAGAAAACTTTTTCCGCGCCGTTATAACATTCCGTGAGATTATTCTCGTAAAGCAGATAAATTTTACCGTCCAGATCGGTTTGCATCGAAAGAAGATTTTTCGATACGGGAACCCTTACCATGTGCGATTTTACGCCGTTTTCGTATTTATAGACGTCGTAACCGCTCCCTCCGGGAATTTTAACCGAGAAGTAAAGCGAGTTGAACGGGTCTACGGCAAGGTTTGTCGCCGCGCCGTCGATATCGTCGAATCTCGCCGTCTGAACAAGTCCGGGCGAAGAACTCGCCGTGTCGAGCGAGAACAGAACGGGGTGGTTGAGTTGCGAGCCGATAAAGTAAAACACGCCGTCCATGCAAGCGATGTCCCTGATCTGTATGCTCGAAAGATTTTCGGAGGAATCGAATATTTTTTCCAGCCCGAGAATGGGGTTTTCGTCGTCCGCGGCGGTGATTTTCGCCACCGTGATTTTAGACGTGAGATTGGTTGAGTTAAACGTGGAATAAGCGACGTAATCGCCGTAAACCGCAAATTCGTCCACCGACGACTCGAGGTCTATTCTGTGGTACGTTCTGTTTTCGGGTACGTCGTCCGCGTTGCCGATTACGACTATTCTGTCCTCGTCGAGTGCGTAAATATTGTCGCCGTACATCGTGATATCCTGAGCCTTGCCGGTCAGTCTGTTGACGGCTTTGGAGTTCGTCGTTATCGCGAAGTCGGTGAATTTGCCTTTGTCGAGGTCGAATTCCTGAACGGCGTTAATGGAGTTTTTCGGGTCGGAATTGTCGGAATCGACTACCCAGAGTTTTCCGTCCACAACGCACAAGCCCTGCGGATTCCAAAGTTTTCCGAGATCTCTTTCGCCCTCTTCCGAAACTCTGCAGATTTCCGTGGTTTCGGGCGTCGAATCGGACGGGTTGACCGAAAACAGACCTTCGCTCGTGGAGTAAAACAGTTCGTTGCCCGTTTCTTTGCTTTGGGCGAGAGATTTCACGTTTTCCACGCCGGTGACGATTTTCCTCGCGACGGAGTTGACGGGGGAATATTCGAAAATCGCTTTGGCGTCGTTGGAGTGGAAGAAAGTTTTTTCGTTATCCGCAAGGTATATCGCGGTAAGCCCCGTTATTTCGTAACAGTATTTATTTTCCGATTTCTGCGTAAACGCGAGCGAACCGTCCTCCGCGACGGAAAGGTCGTAATAAATGACGGCGCTGTTCGTCGTGACGGCTATCATATCTCCGTAAACGGAAAAACCGTAACTGCACGAAAGTCCTGCCGATACCTGCGGGCGGTTGCCTGCCGAATCGAAATCGGAAACGTCGATGTAATAGATGTTCGACCACTGAGTGAAGATGAGAAAGTTTTTATATTTCGCTATCGACGGAACGCCTATCGCGGACGAACCGTCTATTTTTATCGAGCGGAACTGTTCGCTTCCCGTTTCTCCCGAGCATTTATAAATCACAATCGCGCCCGCATGCGAAATCGCGACGAACGTATCGCCGTCGTCCTCGTAGCGGCATATCGCGTAAGGGTTATCGAGTTTGTAATACTGAAGATAACTCGTCGGCAAGAAAATGTCGGTGGCGATCGGATCGCCGGAAACTCCCGCGTCGCCCGTATCGTTTCCTTCCGCAAGGGCTTTGCTTACGGAGAAAACGCCTCCGTTTTTCGAACCCGCCGGAATCGACGGCGAGAGCGATAACGCCGAGAATAAAAATATTAAGATTAAAAGAGCGGTGGTTAATTTTTTCATTCGTATTTCCGTGCGCCGTAACGGCTTTGCGTCGGCGTTTTGATTACTTGTTTTGAGTGTATAATTATACGCTTAAATAAATTATAACATACTTTTTTGAAAAAGCAAATACTTTGACAATTTTTTTCCGAGTTTTTTTGTTCGACAGATTTCGACGCTCTCCGACAAATTTTTGAAATAAATTACGACAGACATATGTCATATTTCTTTTTGTATTATACAACACGAACAAATGTTCGCTTTTCAAATATTTTTTTAAAAAAAAGGTACAGAAAAGTCTTGAAAAACAAAAGCGGACGAATATAATCCGGGTTATAAAAAATTCAAAGGGAGGAGTTGCGAATGTTTATCGAACAAAAAGCGTTGCTCAGAAGCCTCGATCAGATAAGCGGAATAATCGAGAGTATGGACAGGAGGTTTATGTTGAAAGCCATAGGGAGTTTTTCTTGCAGACTTCCTGCGGAGGCGCAGGCGAACAGACTTATCGAACTCACCGAACGCAAAAAGATTCTTTTGATTCTGCGGCTTGATATTTACGAGGCTCTCCGCGCTTTAAAACCCGAGTACAGACGAATTCTTGCGGAAAAGTACGGATTCGACGAAGAAAAGAGAGGCGTAACCGACGAAAAGAACAGAAGTTATTATAAAAAACTCGCCCTGGCGACCGGGAAATTCGTCAAGGCGCTCGAAAGCGGAGGACTTACTGCCGAGAAAATACGTACCCTCGCGACTGCTTTTCATTTTCTGAGCGAGGCGATCGCCGTGGAAAAATCTCACTCGATAAGCGCGGCTAACTTCGGCGCGCTTAAAAACACTTCGGGCAAGAGTTTCAAACCTGCCGCCCCGAAACCGGAAGAAACCGAGCAGACCGGAACCGAGCAGGCCGAAACCGGGCAGACCGGAACCGAACAGACCGAAACCGAAATATCCGCGGCTGCGCGGACGGCGGAGAGTGAAAGCAATGCTTAATAATCGTCGTCGAATTCGTTCCCGGTTATGGCTTCGTCTTTCGCGCTCCCCTTTCCGGAGGGGCGGAAAAGCAGATAAACGATAGAAATGGCCACAGCCGAAACGGCTATTATAACGGCGAGCTGAACGCCGTTCCCGAGCGAGGAAGAAGTCGTTTCGCTTTGCCCCGACATCGTTTCGCCCGCGCTTTCGTCAACGCTTTCTTCCTCGGGTTCCAATCTCGGTATTGCAAACGAAAAAACCGAGTTAATCGATATATAGCCGAGGTATTTATCTCCGGAAGTTGTGGAAACAAGCCCGAAAACATACTTTTCTCCGTCGGGTTTTGCGAGTATTCCGTAATAATCGACGGTGCTGTTTTGCGTTATGGTTTCGGTTATCGTGAAGTCGGTGTCCTTATATAACATACAGGTCTGATTCACCGTCAGCGTAAGCGCGGGGTAAACGACCTGCGGAACTTCTTCGACGATATGGAGTTCGTCCGTTGCGACGTAACCTTTAGCCGACGGTTTTGCGGGGGTGTCGCCCCGATATTCCACTTTCGCGCTCACGCCGTTTATCGAAAGAACTTTAACGTAATACCCGTAAGGCAGAACGAACCAGGGAACGGTCAGGGAAGAATCCATATATAATATAACGTTTTCGGAGAGTACGCGCGAGTATCTCGTTTCGCCCGCCTCGGCGTAATATCGGGCGGAAAACAAACCCGAAAGCGGAAAGAGAGATATTACGAACAGCGCGATCGGCGCGATAAGACATTTTTTCATGGTAAAAAGATTATAACTTATCGTCGGGCGTGAAAAAAGGAATAAGAAAAGGAAAAAAAGGAGTTCTTGTCGTTTATGACGGAAAAGGAAATAATAGAAGCGATACGGAAAATCGAAAACGAGCAGGAAAGACGAAAAAAACTGCCGATCAACAATTACAATACGGGGGAGAAAAAGCATCTCAAACAAATCGCGTTTCACAAGTGCCTTAAACGTAACCGTTGGGTTTTCGGCGGAAACAGAAGCGGGAAAACGGAATGCGGGGCGGTGGAAGCGATATATATGGCGAGGGGAATTCATCCTTACCGCAAGAACAGAAAAGACGTTTTCGGGTGGGTGGTGTCGCTGTCGCGCGAGGTGCAGAGGGACGTGGCGCAAAGCAAAATAATGAAATATCTCCCCAAAGAATGGATTTCCGAAATAATAATGAGTTCGGGGCGGAAAGATTGCCCCGAAAACGGAATAATCGACCAGATAAAAATCAAAAACGTCTTCGGCGGAATTTCCACGATAGGTTTTAAAAGTTGCGATCAGGGCAGGGAAAAATTTCAGGGCAGTTCGCTCGATTTCGTCTGGTTCGACGAAGAGCCGCCCGAAGATATTTACCGCGAGTGCAAAATGCGCGTTATAGATAAATGCGGCGATATTTTCGGAACGATGACTCCGCTTAAAGGGCTTACATTCGTTTACGACGAGATTTTTTTCAACTCGGGAAATTCGCCCGAAGTGTGGTATGAGTTCGCCGAGTGGGCGGATAACCCCTTTTTGTCCGGGCGCGAAATAACCGATCTTTCGTCGTCGATGAGCAAGGAAGAACTCGATTCCCGCCGTTACGGCAGATTTTCCGCTTCGTCCGGGCTTGTTTATCCCGAATTCGACGAAAATATCCACGTCGTAGAGCCGTTTGTTCCGCCTTACGAGTGGCAGTGCAACATATCGATAGACCCGGGACTGAACAATCCTCTTTCCGCGCATTGGTATTACGTGGATTACGACGACAACGTATACGTCGTCGCCGAGCATTTCGAGGCGGGGAAAGACGTGGAGTATCACAGCCGCAGAATCAAAGAGATAAGCGATGAAATAGGCTGGCGGCGGGACGGCGACGGAAGAATACGCGCGCTCATCGATTCGGCGGCTAATCAGAAAACGCTCGCCGCGCTCAAAAGCGTCACGGAATTATTCTGCGAACACGGCATACTCGTGAATCCGAACGTGAACAAGGATTTATTTTCGGGTATCGCGAGGGTTAAAGAATATCTCAAAAACAAGAGAATTTTCATCTTCAGAAACTGCGTGAATCTTATCCGCGAACTGAAACGTTACAGATGGAGCGAGGGCGACGTTCCCAAAAAAACGGACGACCATTGTCTTGACGAACTGCGGTATTTTATAATGTCAAGACCGCAGGTGAAACAGCCTCAGCCGCAGATGACGGCCGTTCAGAAGGACAAAGCGCGCCTTGCGAGGAAAATTTCCAAAAGCCGCAGGGCGGCGGCGCGATAATTCGGCGGACTGATAATCGCCGGAGAGATAACCGTCGGACCGATAATCGACGGAACGAAACCGCCGCGACCTGATAAACTGCGGCGGTGGCAATCCGGCGGCGCGATAAGATTCATCGCATATCGTTTGCAAAAAAATTTTTTAACGAATATTTTTTTTATTACGGGCTTGTCTGCTTTTGCCCGGAAAACCTCGAAAACAGGTAAAAACGTTCCGAAAAAACACAAAAATACCGATTTTTTCACAATGTCGCGCGGCTACATTTTGTGAATAAAAAAATGCATAAATACAATATCTTGTGGTTTTTTTGTGCTAATGAGCAAAATGTTGCAACGGCAACACATATTGAGCCTGTCGTTGTGGTATACTTTGTGAGCCAGCCGAAAGGACGAAAACGCGGAGATGCCGCTCCGTTCGTCCGGCGGAACACTCAGAATATTTACAAGTTGAACAGAGGTGAGAAAAATGAAAATTATCAAGAGAAGCGGAGTAGAAGCGGCGTTCGATCGCAGTAAAATAACAGCCGCGGTGACAAAGGCGAACGAATCGGTCGCGCAGGGGAAAAGACTCACCAAAAAACAGATCGAACTCATCGGCGATAACGTTACGGAGATTGCGTCGAACAGAAGAAGAGCGTTAAGCGTCGAAGAGATTCAGGATATCGTGGAAAACCAGATCATGGATCTCAAGGCGTTCGACGTGGCGAGAAAATATATAACTTACCGTTATACCCGTCAACTCGTCAGAAAATCCAACACCACCGACGAGCAGATTCTCAGCCTTATCGAATGTAACAACGAAGAGGTAAAGCAGGAGAACTCCAACAAAAACCCGACCGTGAACAGCGTTCAGAGGGATTATATGGCGGGCGAAGTGAGCAAGGACATCACCAAGAGGATCCTTCTGCCCAAAGAGATCGTCGACGCGCACGAAGCCGGCATAATCCATTTCCACGACGCCGATTATTTCGCTCAGCATATGCATAACTGCGACCTCGTAAACCTCGAGGATATGCTTCAGAACGGCACGGTCATAAGCGGCACGCTCATCGAAAAACCGCACAGTTTTTCCACGGCTTGCAACATCGCCACGCAGATAATCGCGCAGGTTGCCTCCAATCAGTACGGCGGGCAGTCCATTTCGCTCACGCATCTCGCTCCGTTCGTCGATATCAGCAGACAGAAAATCAGAAAACAAGTCACCGAGGAACTCAAAGAACTCGGCATCGACGACGAGGATAAAATAACCGAATTCACCGAGAAAAGGCTTCGCGACGAAGTTTCGAGGGGAATTCAGACGATACAGTATCAGGTGGTAACCCTGCTCACCACGAACGGTCAGGCTCCGTTCATAACGGTGTTCATGTACCTCAACGAGGCGAGAAGCGAACGCGAAAAAGCCGACCTCGCGATGATTATCGAGGAAACTCTTTTGCAGAGAATGAAGGGCGTGAAGAACGAATCGGGCGTTTATATTACCCCCGCGTTCCCCAAACTCATCTACGTTTTAGAGCCGGATAACATCGAGGAGAATACGAAATATTGGTATCTCACCGTTCTTGCGGCAAAGTGTACGGCGAAACGTATGGTCCCGGACTATATTTCCGAGAAGAAAATGCTCGAATATAAGGTGGATAAAAACGGCGAGGGGCATTGCTACACCTGCATGGGTTGCAGAAGTTTCCTCACTCCTTACGTCGACGAAAACGGAAAACCGAAATATTACGGCAGATTCAATCAGGGCGTCGTCACGATAAACCTCGTGGACGTGGCGTTGTCGTCCGGCGGCGACGAAAAGAAATTCTGGGAGATTTTCGACCAGAGACTCGAACTTTGTTACAGAGCGTTGATGTGCCGACACAACAGACTTAAAGGCACTCTTTCGGACGCCGCGCCCATTTTGTGGCAGTACGGCGCGCTCGCAAGGCTGAAAAAGGGCGAAACGATCGATAAATTGCTTTACGGCGGTTATTCCACGATTTCTCTCGGCTACGCGGGGCTTTACGAATGCGTCAAATATATGACGGGCAAATCGCATACGGATGCCGAAGCGAAACCGTTCGCTTTGAGCGTGATGCAGTATATGAACGATAAGTGCAAGGGCTGGAAAGCAAAGGAAAACATCGACTTTTCGCTTTACGGCACTCCGCTCGAAAGCACCACTTATAAATTCGCGAAATGCCTGCAGAAGAGATTCGGCGTTATCCCGGGCGTGACCGACAAGAGTTACATCACGAACAGTTATCACGTTCACGTTTCCGAGAAGATCGACGCGTTCACGAAACTGAAATTTGAAAGCGAATTCCAGCAACTTTCTCCCGGCGGGGCGATAAGTTACGTCGAAGTGCCGAACATGCAGAACAACATCGAAGCCGTTCTCGCGCTTATGAAGTACATTTACGAAAACATAATGTACGCCGAACTCAACACCAAGAGCGATTATTGTCAGGTGTGCGGTTACGACGGCGAAATTCAGATAGTCACCGACGACGACGGAAAACTCGTATGGGAATGTCCGAATTGCCACAACCGCGATCAGTCGAAGATGAACGTTGCGAGAAGAACGTGCGGATATATCGGCACGCAGTATTGGAATCAGGGCAGAACTCAGGAGATAAAAGAGAGAGTTTTGCACCTTTAATCGACTTATAGGCGGACTATTACGATTTTATGAATTACGGCGAAATAAAATTTTACGACATAGCCGACGGCGCGGGCGTAAGAACGTCGCTCTTCGTTTCGGGGTGCAGAAATTGTTGCGAGGATTGTTTCAATCGCGAAACGTGGTCGTTTTCTTACGGTAAACCATATACGCAAGAAACGGAAAACGCGATCATCGAAAGCCTTAAACCCGATTATATCGCGGGGCTGAGTATTCTCGGCGGCGAGCCGTTTGAAAAAGAAAATCAACCGGAAGTTTTAAAACTCGTCGCGAGGGCGAAAAAAGAGTGCCCGGATAAAAGCGTATGGATATATTCCGGGTTCACTTTCGAGGAATTGCTTGGAGGTTCGAGAGCGTCGGGGCAAACCGCGGAAGAGATTTTAAAACTCGCGGACGTGCTTGTGGACGGGCGGTTCGACAAGACGAAAAAGAACATTTCCCTGAAGTTCAGAGGAAGCGAAAATCAGCGGATAATCGACTTAAAGCCTAGTTTATTGCAAAAAAAGGCGATTATAAAGGAGATCTGAAACTATGAAAATCAAGGTTAAAAAACTGACTCCGGAGGCGGTTGTTCCCACGCTTGGAAGTAAATTCGCGGCGGGCGCGGATTTGTATTCTGCGGAAAAGGGCGACGTCGTTATTGCCCCCGGCGAAACGAAATTCATAGGGACGGGTATCGCCGTCGAAATCCCGGAGGGTTACGTCGGGTTGGTTTACGCGCGCAGCGGGCTTGCCTGCAAAAGAGGGCTTGCGCCGGCGAACAAAGTCGGGGTTATCGACAGTGATTATCGCGGCGAGATAAAAGTCGCTCTTTTGAACCACGGCAAAGAACCGCAGACGCTCGAAAAGGGCGAAAGAATAGCGCAGATGGTCGTCGCGCCCTATCTTTCGGTTACTTACGAGGAAACGGACGAACTTTCGGACACCGAACGCGGCGAAGGCGGTTTCGGCTCGACGGGAAGAAAATAACTCGTTAAAATAAAAGCAACGGGCGGGAAATTGCGAAGCCGACTTCGTAATTTCCCGCCTTTTTTCGGATTTTGCAAGTTTTTTATCAAAATAAAACGAAAAAACCGCTTGTATTATATTGACAAAATACAATTAAAAGTATAAAATGTAAATGTTATAACTAGGATTACCGTCTGCGACAAACGCGCGGAAGTCTTGCGCGGCGAGCGTTCGCGGAGAAAAGCGAAAGCGAAAAACGGCAGTCCAGAATTCCATTATATGGGAGAATTTACTATGAAGAACAAAAAGTTTTCGGGCATCTTCGCGTTATTGCTCAGCGTATGCCTTGCTCTCACGACGTTTTCGTTTATCGGCGCTAAAGCCGACGGAACGACGCCGGATGCGGAAAGAACGGTTGTCGCCGCTTTGAAATACGACCTCACCGAACTTTACGAAGGCGCGTCGGCTGTCGTATCCGTTGCCAAAAAGGACGGAACGGTTGCCGTAAACGGCGTAGATCCCGAAAGAGATACCGAAAAAGTTGTCGATTATTGGTACGGAACTACCGCGAAAGAAAACGATAAAGACGTTCTGAAAGACGGAACTACCATCGTTTTTAACTATGTCGGAGAGAATCCGGAATACACGGTCAAACTCAAAGTTACCAACAAATCGGGCGCAGAAGAGGAAAAAACCGTAAAAGTTTCCGTCGATTCCAAAGCGGACGGAACTCCCGCGTACAATCTCGACACGGCTGTTTTGAATAGAGTTGCCGCAGCGATTTCCGCCGCGGAAGTAAACGACGACAAGAAACTCGTTCTTCCCGTAGAAATCTGGGATCTTCTTTCCGGCGTGAAGAACTATCCTATTTCGCAGGTGACCGCGAAGATTTACGTCAAGAATCCCGTTTCCGGCTGGTCGTCGTCTTATTCCACTTCGGGAAAAAAGACTTCCTCCTCGCTGAAAGTTACGCTTTCCGAAAGGGGTACGTACGCTTTTTACGTTTTCTTCTCCGTTAAGGCTTACGATCCGCTCGACAACAAAGCGTATAAAGAAATCAATATGGAGAAAAAATCGGAATGGAAAGAATTTGCTCCGTCCGATAAACCCGCCGGGTTCTATAGCGTTGAAAAAGATACCGACGGCAACGAAGTTCTTAAAGACCTTCAGATTCCCGTTTTCACTTTCGATTATAACCCCGGTCAGAACGTTACGATAACCGAAAAAATCTCTGTTCGTACCGGCAAAGTCGGTATGGCGTACAGTTCTCTTTCGTTCACGATCGAAAACGCGAACAAAGCCGAATGCGTGATTATGTACGCGCCGCTTAACTCGGATAACTGGGTAGTCGCGTCCAACTCCAAGGCAGAAGGCGCAACCTCCGCGGAAATCAAAAAGGCCGTTGCGGAATATGACGAAAAGTCGTTGAAGAAATATTCTTCCGGCTCGTCGGTTTCCTTCACGCCGCTCGCAAAAGGTCAGTTCAAGGTCGTCTGCAAGGCGATGGGCGCAAATTCCACCGATCTCGTTCAGAAGGAAAGCACGATCATCAACGTCAGAAGCGAAATGATTGTCCGTCCCACCGAAAACACAGCGATAAGAGATTTCTTCAAGAACAACACTCTTTCGGTGATATTCCTCGGAGTTGCTATCCTTTGCCTTATCGCGATAATCGTAATCGCATTCTGGAAACCGAAGGGAGATAAACCTGCCGCTAAGGTGGAAGATAAGCCCGCTAAGAAAGCCGCAAAAGCGGAAGAAAAAGCCGTTGTTGAGGCCGACGACGAAGACGTTGCTCCCGAAACTTCGGTCGAAGAAGCCGGGGAAGCGCCTGCGGAAGAAGTAACCGAAGAAACCGCCGAACCCGTTGAGGAAGCGGAAGAAACCGAAGCGCCCGCGGAAGAAACGGTTTCCGAAGAAGCCGCTCCCGAAACCGCGACCGAAGAAGTTAAGAAAGAAACTACGGAAGCCGCTCCCGAAACGACCGAAACGAGCGAAAAGACGGAAGAACCCAAAGCGGAATAAAAACGACAAATCAAAATCAAAGACCGCCGAGAAATTCGGCGGTCTTTTTTACTGTCCTACAGATTTTTAGTTGAAAAGCGTTGTGTTTATTATATATCACCCGAAGAAAATTGTGTTTTTGTTAAAATTCAATCCCGGATTTATTGCTCACGCAGACGGCGATAATTATGCGATTATCATAAAAATTTAAATTTATTTTTCCTTTTTTATATAATAAGCCGTATGGATTGTCGGGATTCCATGCTGCGCCGGCTTCTACGGTCTTAAAACCGTATTTTTTCATTGCGGTTTCGATTTCGTCCGCCGTGGATTTCACGGTAAGTCCGTATACGTTTACGGCGGGGTCGGTAATCGTTATGCGCGTGATGCGCTGCGTTTTGTCGGAGTAGTCGGGATAAGAAGTAATCGTATAAATAACGCATTCTTCGGGATCTGTTTGTTCGCCGTTCTCGTTTATCGTCGGAGTGTAAGCAGAGCCGTAATATTCTCGTCCGCCCATCATTCCGTAACGTGCTTTACAATTTGAAAGGTCTATATCGTCCGCATTGTCGCAAATCCAGAATTCGAGATTTGTTTCCGGTTTTTCAAAGCCGTTTTCGCCGCATCCGAAAAGCGTAAGCAAAAGTATGGCGGCTAAAATTACCGTTAAGGTTCTTGAGATCCTCTTCATTAAAAAATCCTCCTTTTCGCAAACTTTGATTTGCGTTAACAAACATATTATATCATATTTATGCCGTTTGTCAATAGCGGGTTTAAAAAAATCGATTACAGAGATATAATCGCCCGAAATGCGTTTAAACCGCAAAACCTGTTTTTAACAAAATTTTTTATTTTATTTTTTGAGTATCCGAACCGTCGGCGGTTGATTTTCTTTCAATAAAATGCTACAATCAAAAGGGGTAAAACCGGACTTCGTCGGCGATGACGAGCGAAATCCACAAAAGAATAAATATGCAAAAAACAAGAAAATGCGGAATATTGTTGCCGCTCGCTTCGCTTCCTTCGGAAGAGGGAATAGGAACTTTCGGCAAAAACGCGTATAAATTTATCGATTATCTGGCTTCCGCCGGAGTGAAAATATGGCAGATTCTGCCGCTCTTGCCGCTTTCTTACGGCAACAGTCCGTATTCGCCGTGCGCGTCCGAGGCGTTTTGTCATTATTATATAGACCTGCAAACGCTCGGAGAGCAAGGTTTGTTGACGGCGGAGGAAATTTCTTCGGCGAATTTCGGGAGCGATCCGCGCAGGATAGATTACGGCGCGTTGTTTTCGGAAAAAACGAAAATTCTCAAAAAGGCGTATCGCCGTTTCGATAAGAACAGCGACGAATGGAGGGCTTTCGTTGCGGGCGGAAAGTATGCCGATTATGCCGTGTTTATGACGCTCAAGGAGAGATTTTCCTATCGCGACAGCGCGGAATGGGGAGAATATAAAACGTTCGATAATCGGCTTATAGCGGCATTTATCGGGAGTAATCGCGATAATTACGAGTTTTTTTTGTTCACGCAATACCTTTGCGAAAAGCAGTGGCGCGCGCTTAAAGCCTACGCCAACGAAAACGGCGTGGAAATTCTCGGGGATATTCCCATTTATCTCGCGCGGGACAGCGTGGAAGTGTGGAAATACGGCAAAGAATTGTTTTCGCTTGACGACGACGGAACGCCTTCCGAAGTTGCCGGCGTTCCGCCCGACGCGTTCTCGGAGGACGGGCAACTTTGGGGCAATCCCGTTTACGACTGGGAAAAAATGAAGAAAAACGACTATAAGTGGTGGAAAAACAGGCTGAATTATTGTCTTTCCGTTTACGATATAGTCAGGCTCGACCATTTCAGGGGTTTCGACAGATATTATTGCGTCAAATCGGGCGAAAAGTCGGCTAAAAACGGAGAGTGGAAGGACGGACCGAAGTTCGGGCTTTTCAAGGATTTCACGGAAGCGAAAATCGTTGCCGAAGATCTCGGCGTTATCGACGACGGAGTGAGAACTCTCATGCGAGAAACCGGTTATCCGGAGATGAAAGTTATGTCGTTCGGTCTTAGCGGCGACCCGTATTCCGAACACAAACCGTCGAACTATCCGGAAAACTGCGTCGGTTACACCGGCACGCACGATAACGAGCCGCTGAAAGTTCTGTTTTCCGACGAAAATCCGCAAAAGGAAATCATTGAAAAAGACCTTAAATCGGAGTGCGAAAAAGAGGGCGTCAAAGGATCGTTGAAAACGGTCGACGCAAAGATAAGCGCGGCTATAAGGCTGTTATTGGCGTCAAAAGCGTTCATTGCCGTGATTCCGTTTCACGATCTGAAGCGGTTTGGCGAGGAAGCGAGAATCAACGCGCCGTCCGTGTTTTCGGATAAAAACTGGTCGTTCAGATACGTTCCGGGCGACTTTGACGAACAGACGAAAAGACGGCTGAAAAAATGGATAAAAGCGTATGCAAGATAAGGCGTCTTGTTGCTGCGGGCGCGATTTGCAAACAATCAGGAGAAGAGTAAATGAAATTTATTCACGCCGCGGATATTCACCTCGGCTCTAAAATCGAAGCGAAACTTCCGCCGGAAAAA
Source organism: uncultured Eubacteriales bacterium (assembly GCA_900548285.1). Taxonomy (GTDB): domain Bacteria; phylum Bacillota; class Clostridia; order Christensenellales; family Borkfalkiaceae; genus UBA10281. Next base: position 29,879 of record URKE01000014.1, read on the forward strand.
ACGGAAGAAAGAAAAGCCGAAGTGCGGCTGGCTTTCAAAAATATGGTCGAAAAAGGCAGGGCTGCGGGCGCGAACGTTATCGTCCTCGCGGGCGACGTTTTCGACAGCGACAGACCGCTCAAAAAGGATAAAGATTTTTTTTACAGCGTCGTGAGGAACAATCCCGACATTGATTTTCTGTACCTTCGCGGTAATCACGACAATCAGGAATCATACGACGAAGAACTCGACAATCTGAAAACTTTTTCCCCGGAATGGACGAGTTACTCTTACGGCGACGTGGTTTTCAGCGGAATAGAAACCGTTGCGGAGAATTATTCGTCGATGTATTCGACTATTAATCTCAACCCGGAAAAGACGAATATAGTAATTCTGCACGGACAAAAGAGCGAGTCCGTCGGCGACGGCAAGATAAATATCCTTAAACTCAAAAACAAAAACATCGATTATCTCGCGCTCGGGCATATCCATTCGGCAAGTAGCGGAAAAATCGACGAAAGAGGTTTTTACGCTTATCCGGGGTGTCTCGAAGGTCGCGGGTTCGATGAAACGGGCGTTAAAGGGTTTATTCTCGCCGAGGCGGAAAACGGGAAAGTTTCCGCTAAGTTTATTGAAAATTCTATAAGGAAAACCGACGAGTTTATCGTGGACGTTTCGGGGGCGCGTGATTCCTACGAGGCGTTCAAAATCGCGAAAAACAGTATAAAAGCCGACAAAAAAGACCTGATAAGGCTTATTTTGAAGGGCGAAATTTCTTTTGATAACGACGGACTGAAAGATGAAACAGAAAATCTTTTTTCGGGCGAATACTATTTCGTTTCGGTGAAAGACAACACGCTGAGAAAATTCGACCTCGAAAAAATCGCCGGCGACCTTTCGCTGAGAGGCGAATTCATAAGGCTTGTTTTAAGCGACGAAAAACTCGACGACGAAACCAAACAAAAAGTCATTTCCGCAGGACTTAAAGCCCTTTCGGGCAGAGAAACGGACTTATGACGAACGCGAAAATTTTTACGGAGTCTGACTTATGATTATAAAGAGAATAGGAATCGAAAATTACGGAAAAATAAGCGGCCTCGATATGAAGTTTTCGGGCGGAATCAATGAGATAACCGAGGATAACGGCTTTGGCAAAACCACTATCGCGTCGTTCATAAAGGCTATGTTTTACGGGCTTGCCCCCTGCCGCGCCAACGGTAAGGATTTTAACGACAGAAAGAAGTTCTATCCTTTCTCGGGCGGAAAGTTCGGCGGATTTATAGAATTTGTTTCCGGCGGCGACGAGTACAGAATCGAAAGGTTCTTCGGCAAGAAAAGCGATCTCGACGACGAGATGAAAGTTTATAAAAACTCCGCGGAAACAAGCGAATTGTCGCCCATTCCGGGACTGAAATTATTCGGGCTGGACGAGGAGTCGTTTGAAAAAACGCTGTTTATCGATTCGGAAATAACCGAAATTTCTTCAACCGGCGCGATAAACGGGCTTTTGGGCGACTTTGCGCAGGACGTGGAGAGCGGAATAAGTTTCGAGGACGCGCTCGCCAAACTCGAAGCGGCGAGGAAAAAATACAAGGCGGCGAAGGGAAACAACGACCTTATCTCGCAAACGCAGGCGGAAATCTCGGGGCTGAAAACCAAAATCGAAAATATAGAAAAAGAGGGCGTCGCGCTCGCGAAGTATTATTCCGAACTCGGCGAACTCACCGAGCGTGAAAAGGCGTTGTCCGCCGAACTCAGAAAAGCTTCTGCGAAGAGCGTGGAAGCGGAAAAATGGAAAACTTACGGCAAACTTAAAGAAACCGAGCGGCAAAAAACCATCGAACTTAAAGCGTTTGCCGAAAAATACCCGAACGGAATTCCCGACGAAAACGAAATCGCCGATGCGGAAAAGTTGCTCGCTGAAGCGGAAAGTTTGAAATCGAAACGCGAAGCCGCGTCGTTCCCGGAAGAGAAAAAGTCGCGTTTACAGACTTATAGCCGGACTTTTGTTCACGGAATGCCGTCCGACGAAGCGTTTTTAAAACTCCGCTTATCGATAAGCGAACTGTCGAATCTTCGGGGAGAAATCGAAAATCTTAAAAAGGACGAAAACGCGCGCGAATGTGAACTCGAAGCGAAATTCGGCTCGCGGGATACGGGCGGCGCGCTCGCCGAACTCGAAAATAAGGCTCGTGAATACAGAGAAAAAGAGGAAACGGCGAAGAATTTTAACGTCGCCGCGCAAGTTCAGCCGTCCGCAAAAAGCGAAAACGGCTCTAAAACGGGCGTCGCGGTTGCCGGTTTTTCGGGTATAATCGCCGCAGTCGGTCTTGTCCTCGCGACAGCGATAAAAAATTCCGTCGCGATGAATATTCTCGGTTACGTCCTCGCCGCGGCAGGCGTTGTGGGCGTGGCGGCAGGCGTTATTTTAACTCGTTCAAAACGTAAAAACACCGAGAAAACGGGCGAATTGCTTGAAAAATCGGCTAAAATCAAAGCCGAGGTCGATATTTCCGCCGACGCAATGCGTAAACTGATGGTACCTTTCGGCTATTATTCCGAAAACGGCGTTATGTACGATTACGCAAAATTCAAGTCGGATGCGGAAGAATATTTCAAACTCAGAGAGGCGTCCGGCGCAAGGCGCAGGGCGTTAGCCGAAAAATCGGCGCGGGCGGATAAAATCGCGGCGTCGATCAAGAACTTTTTGAGTAAATTTTCCGTTTCGGCGGACGAAGAAACGTTCGGCGACTCTTATTACGAATTGAAAAGCGCGGCGGACGATTACGTCCGGCTGACCGAGGAACAGACCGAAACCGCTAAATCGGCTAAGGCTCTGGAGGAACGCGAAAATGCGGTAAAAAGGGAATTGTTTGCTTTTTTCAATCGCTATAAATTAATTGCCGATGGTAACGAAAAAACGCTGTTAAAGAACTTATCGGCGGACTTATCCGACATTCTTCGCTTGAAAAAGGATTGCGCGGAAACGAAAACCGACGCCGAGAATTATCGACTTAAAAATAATCTGATAACGCCGCCCGACGGCGAAACCGTAAGTACGGACGAAATTTCGGCGCGATTCAACGAATGTCAGAAAGCCGTCGCGATAAAACGCAGAGAGATCTCTTATTCGGAATCGGTTTACGAAACTCTCGAAGAGAACAAAGACAGGCTCGCCGCCGCCGAAGAGAAATTGAAAGAATATAAGGAAAAACGCGCGATTATAGTTTACGCCGAGGAGTTTCTTAAAGCCGCGGACGAAAAATTGCAACAAAAATACGTCGCGCCCATTAAAAATTCTCTGATCGCATACGCCGCGCCGCTCGAAAAAGCGTTGGGCGAAAAAATCGTTATGGATAAAAATTTCAAAACGTATTTCGAATCCGGCGGGGAAATAAGAGACGACAAACATCTCAGTTCGGGGCAACGTTGCATCCTGTCGCTATGTTTCCGTCTGAGCCTGATAGAAAACGTGTTCGCGGGCGAAAAGCCTTTTCTCGTTATGGACGATCCGTTCGTGAATCTGGACGAAACGCACATCGCAAAGGTTGCGGAATTCATAAAAGAGATAGCGAAAAACGAGCAGATAATCTATCTGTGTTGTCACCGCAGCAGAAAAATTCTTTAAAACAGCGGTAAATTTGTTATTGCGCGGAAAAATTCTTTTAGCCGAGAGAGATTTGAACCCCATCAAGCCTTAAAGCCGTCTTTTTTGTCTGTTGCGGCAAATCTTTGCTTGAAGTACGTACAGTACGTCTGCGCAAATCTTCGTCACAACCGCCTAAAAAATACGGCTTTAAGGTGCTTCGCATTTTAACGGCGATAAATTCAGGAAAATCAAGGCAAACGAACGCGATAATACTTGTCGTATTATAAGCGAGTTTAACGCGGATTTTGCAAATTTTGCGCCGTTAAAACTTATGTGGTTCGAATCTCTCTCGGCTAAGGAGGTGTAATATGACAAAGAAAATAATTTTTACAGTTTTGAGTATCTTGTTGTTTGCGGGCGTCGTTGTCGGCGGATATTTCGGATACAAAATATTATCGGAGAAAAATCCGCCCGATACGGGGACTCTCGGAACGGAACAAAAGGGCGATTATAAGGATTTTACGGTGACGGACGTAAACGGCAAAGAAGTTAAACTTTCCGGTTTTATCGGCAAGCCCATAGTCATAAACTTCTGGGCGTCGTGGTGCGGCCCTTGCAGGAGCGAATTGCCCGCTTTCGATAAAGTGGCAAAAGAAAACGAAGGGCAAGTGCATTTTCTGATGGTTAATCTTTTGTCTAGCGAAACCGAAACCAAGGTCAAGAAATTTGTGCAGAAAGAAAACTACTCTTTCCCGTTGTATTTCGACAATACGGGAACAGCGGCGAGCGCATATAACGTGTCGAGTATTCCCGTAACGGTATTCATCGACGCACAGGGAAAAGTAAGGAAGTCGCAGGTCGGGGCGATGAGCGAAATCGTCCTTAAATCGTATGTGGCGGAACTTTTGAAACAAGGAGAATAAAAAAATGACGGCAATCGTTGACGAAAAGAATTTCAAAGAAGACGTTTTGCAATCCGAAACTCCCGTACTCGTAGATTTTTATGCCGAGTGGTGCGGACCGTGCAAGGCTTTAATGCCGACGATAGAGGAAATCGCAATAGAATACGCGGAGAAAATCAAAGTCGTAAAAATAGACGTCGATAGAAACGAAAATCTTGCGGTAAAATACGGCATTATGAGCATTCCGGCATTGTTGTTTTTCGTAAACGGCAAACCCGAAAAGTCGCTTATAGGCGTCCGGTCAAAAGAGAAAATCGAAAAGACGATAAGAAAATTTTTATAGACACGGACAACTCTTTTTCAATTAATGCTGTTTCCAAAAGTAGAACCGAATATGAAAAAAATATCCATTCTGATTCTTTTGTTTGTTATGTCTTTTGTTTGTTTCGGATGCTCTAAAGAGACTATAAGAATTTATAAAATCAATTATCGATTTTATTGCAGGTAATTACGATGAGTATAACAGCAAAAATGAATTTCGCAGTGTCGATAAAGAGAGAATAAAGACCATAGTTGGAAATAAAGTTGCCGCTGTAAATCGGGACAGGCGAAAAGATAGCCGACGACGGCGTTTACGGCTTTTCGATGGACGGTGACGATTTGTATATAACACTTCTTTGCGGCGCGGTGTGAAAATTAATCAAAAACAACGTAATAATCGGCAAAACGCTTTCAAAACGTAATCAAATAGTATATAATAACCATCGGAAGGATAACTGTTCGTTGTTATCCGCGTGTTCTGTGTCGGACGCAATACAAACGAATTTCCCGATAAAAGGCGACGCGAGATAGGAAAAATATAAAACGACGGTTCCGGAGGTTATAAATATTATGTTTAAAAAGAAATTATCTATGATTATTTGCGCGGCGCTTCTGGCGATATCGTGCATCGGATTTGCCGCATGCGGAAGCGACGACGGCGGAGGGGAAACTCAAAAGCCGCGCCACGACAGCGCAAAATGGTTTACCGAAGAAGAATTGTCGGCAAAAGGACTTGCCGGTCTGACTGCGCCGACGGGATTGTCCGGAGAAATGAATTCGAGTGACGCCTGGTTTAACGACGGATACTCGTTTTCGCAGGATTGCCCGGACGAGGCTACGTTCAGGACGAATGCGGAAACATATTTTTCGTATTTAAAAACGCATTATGACGGTATGTTCGGCAAACCGAGATTCGAAAAACACAGCATGGATACAAACGAAAATTGGTATATCATAGAGCAAAAGAATGATTTGTCCGAATATTTCGATGATAATCCGAGCAAATTGTACAAGTTCTATTATGTAAGGGATAACACCCTTGATAACGGCTATTTAGTAAAGGGCTCGGTATGGATTTTTGAGATTCGCTACGAATTCGATACCGCTTCCGACGGATACAAATTCAAAATGTTTATCGAAAGCGCCGATTCCTCGCGTAACGGGATTTTCGCGAACTATTATAAAATAAAATGAGTGGCAGTGAGGGCGGTACAAGCGGCAAAATGAAAAAAGATACAGACGTACTTGCCCGGCTGAAAGAAAAAGCAAATATTTTCAATAATAAGCGTTATAAGAAGGTCAGGACGCCGTCGCGATCGATGCGACGGCGTTTTTCGTTCAAAAAAATATATAAAACCAAGAAAAAAATATGATTAGTAATCAGATAGGTATGGTAGAGTACTACGATCCATTCTCAGAATGGATTGGGCAACACATAAAAAATAAAAAAGATAACGGCTTGCTTGGCGCGGCAGGCGAGCCAAGATAGCGCTTAAACACTTGCCGTTATCATCCCCTTTAGGGGTTAATCCTGTCCGCGGCGGGCATAAGCCAACCGTCGTCGCATTGACGGGAAATAATCGCTTGTATATACGTATTCTGATTTTTTATATACGTCTGCTTATTTTTTCCGACACGCGGGAACAGTTGACGGCGGAGCGGTTTTTTTATATACTATTGTTGTAACTTTATTCGGTATTTTTTTAAATAAGAGGCTTTGATTTTTATAGGACAACGGAACAGTTTTCCGGCGCATCCCGATTTGGCAAAACGGACTTGCTTCTGCCCGAAAAGCATTGCGCAAAAACGCAATTCTCTGCCGAATGAAAAAAAATTAAATTTCGCCAACAATTCGACGCGTTCGGATTGTTTATATTACGGAAGAATCATGATTCACGATAAACTTGAGAAAAAAATCTCAAACCTGAAAAACGGCGACGGGAACGCCTTCGATTATATTTACGACCACACCCATCGCGCCGTGTACTTTACGATTTTTTATATCGTTAAGGATAAAATGTACGCCGAAGATATTCTGCAGGATACTTTCGTCCGTGCGATTTCCTTTATCAACGAGTATCGGGAAGGCACGAATTTCATCGGCTGGATTTGTTCTATCGGAAAATCGCTGGCTCTCAACCACCTGAAAAAATATCGGCGCGAAATCCCCACCGATTTTGACGCGGACGCCTATAAATACGGCTCGAACGAACCAGAACTACCATATATTTTCGACGTAGCGGCAAAGATTCTGAGCGAGGACGAATACAAAATCGTGATGCTTTGTCAGGTTGCGGGCTATAAACGACGGGAGGTTTCGGCTATGCTCGGGATCCCGTTAGGTACGGTGACGTGGAAAAACAACGAAGCGTTGAAAAAACTAAGAAATCATCTCGAAAAGGAGGACCGCTTATGAAAAACGTAAAAAAAATTATGGCGAGGCACAAGTCGGAAATCCTGCCCGACGAAAGAATAAAGGATAACGTCAGGCGCGAACTCGGCTTTGACGGCGCGCAATACTCTGCCGCATACGCTCACGGCGGCGAGCGAACCGCGGACGTCCGCCGCAATAAAATCATCGTTCTTTGCGCCGCCGCGCTTGTCGTGGCGCTGCTTCTCGGAACGATCGTTCCCGCGCTTATGAAAAACAAAAAACCGATTACGCCTTCGGTTTCAAACAAATTCGCGCAGATTACCGACGCGGTTTCCTTTTACGCTTACGGCGCGGCTTCCGTCGGAACTCTGCTGGATTCTTCCGATGCCCTGCCGACCGTTCGCAAACTTTCCGCCGCGGCGGAAACCGAAAAAACCCGGCTTACGACGGTTAATCGGTATATGTCGCTCGTTGAGAGTTTATTGAGCGAGCAAAATATCGTGAGCAATCTGATTTCGGGCGAACGCGGCTATCGGTACGGTATGGCAGTTAAACACACCGACCTTCACGGCAACGAGATTTCGTATCGGCTTTATTACGATAAATTTTCCACAATCACGGAATCCGAAAACTACGACGGAAAAAACTACGACGATAAAATTTCCGAACTTAAAATTTCCGACGGCGAAACCTCCGATTATAAAGGTTACGACGGATATAAAAACGATAATGACGATAAAAACAACGACGAAACCGAAAAGAACTATTCGATAAAAGGCGTTTTGCTTATCGGCGGGGCGGAATATTCCGTCGAAGGAGTTTACGAAACGGAAAACGACGGCGGCGAATCGGAAAGCGAACTTTATTTCAAGGCGTTCACGAACGCCGAAAAGACCTCTTATATCGAGGTTCGGCAGAAACACGAGCGCGAAACGGAATCGGACGAAACGGAAATCGAACAGGAATACGTTTACTCCGTTTATGCCGACGGCGTTTTAACCGAGCGTACCGAAATCGAATACGAAACGGAAAAGGACGAACTCGAACTGAAAATGTCGGTTACGAAGGGCGGTGAAACCGAAACCCTTTTGTTCAAAGGCGAATTTGAAAACGGCGAACGAATACTTCGGGCGAGCGGCAAAGTGAACGGGCAGACGACGCGTTTCCGCGTTTACGTTCTTCAGGGCGGTTACCGCTACGTTTTCGACGACGGCTCTTTTTCGGATTTCGAGCGCGACGACGATGACGATAACGACGATAACGACGATGACGACGATAGCGGAAAGGAGAACGGCGACGACGAAGAAAGCGACGACTGACGGCGGAATTAACTGCCGAAACAAAACCGGACCTCCGGGCGGACAAACTCGTGATCAAAGCCGCGATAACAATGCAAAAACCCATCTATAAGTCGATTAACTGTTATTAAGTCGATTAACCGTTATTTTTATATATGCTCTTATATATATTATTGATTTATGCCGCCGACAGAAGTCGGCGGTATTTTTACGTCTTAAAAACGCCCGTTTTATTTTTTAATGCGTTTTCTCATCGTCAGGCTGATTCTTTCCGATCCGCAAATATTCATTATCGCTCAAATATTCATTATCGTCACGCAAATACCCGCGATAATCCGGACGAAAAAAATATTTTAAAATTTTTTGCGGTTTCTCCAACAATTCGGGCGGAACGATTTGTTATATAGGTGAAAGCGGAAAAATTCCGGATGCTTCCGCAAAACACGATGCGAAATTACGCAGAGTTTAAACCAAAAAACAAATCAGGAGAATTAAAATGAAAAAAGTATTCACGGCTATGGCTTTATCGCTGGCAATCACCCTGTCTTTCGGCCTTGCGGCTTGCAACAATCAGCCTTCGAAAGGCGGCTCGGCAAACGGCGGAAACGGCAAATTCAACGAACTCAACACGACGGAATCCGTTTATGGATTCAGCGCGGCTTCCGCGGGAATGATTATTTCCTCTATGAACGAGGCGGGAACGACCGCTCAGACAGTCCAAATCCTTCAGCCCGCGCAAATCGCTCAGGCTTCTCAGTCCGTCGGTCTTACGTCCGTAAGCCATGCGTCCGCGCCTCGCGTTTCGGCAACGAATCTTTGCTCTGTGGCGCACGTTTGCGCAGTTCCCGTGAATTCTTCTGCAGACGACGCTGAAAATGCGCCCGTTGAAGAAACGCCCGACACTTCCGAAACCCCCGACGTTTCAGTTCCCGAAACGCCCGAAACCCCCGAAACGCCCGAAAAACCGGGCGAACAGCCTTCCGACAGCCCCGAAACGGCGGAACTCGACAGATATATGGCGTTGGTGGAAAGCCTTCTGAGCGACGGCGGATTCGATTTCAGTTCGCAAACTTCGGACAGAGAAGGATACGCCGAAAAAACGGTGATTTCCTATAAGGATATGAGTGGCGACGCTCACGATTACGTTATGTATTTTAATCAGACTCTCACAAAATCGGAAACGGACGAAAGCGACGGCGAAACGGAAGAAAACTATTCCATCAAAGGCGTTATGGTTATCGACGGCGCAGACTATGAAATCCGCGGCGAAAGAAAGAATGAATCCGAAGAGGGAGAAAGCGAAACCGAAACCGAATTCGTGGTAATTCTCGGCGAAAATCGCTATATCCGCGTTGAACAGAGCGTTGAAGCCGAAGATGGAGAATCGGAGCAGGAATACTGCTATTCGGTTTATGAAAACGGCAAACTCGTCGAGCGCAGCGAGTTCTCCTACGAAACCGAAGAGAACGAAACGGAATTGAAAATGACGTCGTTCAAGGACGGTAAAACGCAGGTTCTTTATTTCGAGAGAGAAATCGAAAATGGTGAAGAAGTTATCGAAATTCACGTCGGCGACGGAAAACACGGAAAGGGTTATATCGTCCACATAGAAAAAGACGAAAACGGCGATAATCGCTACTCCTTTATTCCGACCGATTTTGACGATTGATTGAACCCGCAAATCTGCAGACCGTTGACGGCTATTGATTGAACCCGCAAACCTGCAGACCGACAAAAACAAACTTCGGCAACCGCTGAAACGATTAAACAACTTAAAAATTCACGCAAAAATTTCGCCGTCATCGTTCATCGATGACGGCGTTTTGGCTGTCGACAAGTTCTGCTGTGGCTAGCCACAGGTGATTGCGTTAGAACCCGCCAAAACGCCGCAATTTCCGCGCTTTTTGTCAAATTCT
>URKE01000015.1 GCA_900548285.1 uncultured Eubacteriales bacterium
GAGTTGTAAACGACGGCGTCGTTACTTCTGAATACGTTTGCGCTCGTTGCCTTAAGAGCAATAAAGTCGAAAGAGCGTAATTTAATCTGCTTAACCCGGCGGCGTCCTTTTAAGGACGCCGTTTAGTTTTATAAAAATTAAGGTGCAACGTATGATTTACAGACAGATGATTTACAGACAGAATTATGCAACGAGCGACGGATTCGACGATATGGTTATGATTTCGGACGGAGAGAAACTCACCGGGCTTCTTTTCACGGGTTCGGAAGATATGCGGAAATTTTCCCTGCCGGAAAACGAAACTTCCCTCCCCGTTTTCGACAAAACCAAAGAATGGCTGGACGAATATTTCGGCGGCGAAATTCCCTCTTTCACGCCCGACTTATGCGTATCCGCGCTTTCGCCTTTTCAAAAAAGGGTTTCCGGAATAATGATGGAAATTCCTTACGGAAAAACGATGACTTACGGCGAGATTGCAACGATAATCGCCAAAGAACGCGGCATAAAAAGAATGTCCGCCCGGGCGGTTGGCGGCGCGGTCGGCGCGAACCCGATATGTATAATCATTCCCTGCCACAGAGTGCTCGGCGCGCACGGCGCGATAACCGGTTACGGCGGCGGCATAAAGAACAAAGCAAACCTTCTGAAACTCGAAAAAATTCCATTCAAAAACTGAATTTTGTATCGGCACTTGCTCTTATGAATTACATTTCGCTGTTTGTGGGTAACGCATTCGCTGTTTGTGGGGAATCGTTTTTACGAAAAATATGATATAATCCCTTCAGAGGTGAAACAGATGGACCAGATAAAAATAGGAAAATTCATTGCCGCTTTGCGTAAAGATAAAGGTATGACGCAGGAGCAACTCGGAGAGAAACTCGGCGTGACGAATAAAACCGTTTCGCGTTGGGAAAACGGGAACTATATGCCCGACGTTGAAATGCTGTCGTTACTCTCAAAAGAATTCGGCGTAACTATCAACGAACTGATAACCGGAGAACTGCTTGACGCGAAAGATTTCAAGAAAGCCGCCGACGATAATCTCGTTACCGCGCTAAACAATAGCACTTTTACATTGAAAGAAAAAATTACGTTTTTTAAAAAAAAGTGGCTGCGCGAACATATTGCAACGATTGTTTTGTGCGCCATAGCGTGGATTGGTATTATGGTATGGCTGACGTTGAAAACACGCGGCAATGATATGTTTCCGATTCTGGGCGCCGTCGGCGGTTTACTTGCCGTACTGTTTTACGTTGTACTGTATAACCGTATGATTGCCTATGTGGAAAATCACGTTTATCGAAATCCCGACAATACAACAGAGGGCAAAAACGAGTGACGATTGAAACCGAAAATCCCGTCGGCGACATATGAAAAAAAGACCTGCAAAAACAGGTCTTTTTTATCTGAATACTTTATTTCGTAACTTGGAAAGCCGCTTCAACGTCGCCGTAATTCTTAAAATCCACGGTTACGCCGTAAACGTACTTATAAATCCCGCTCAGATCCCTGAGCGAATAATCCTTGTAAACAATCGACTCGGCGAGAATTTTTTTAGCCCGGTTGTTATATGCTTTAAGTTTCATATCCGAAATGTACTCGCATCCCGCCGCGCGAGCAACTTCTTCAAATAAATCTTTCTCCATATCCTCCGCACAATTTACCTTTAAACTATTCTCGGCTTAAATATTATCACTAAGATTTCTTAATGTCAAGCACTTTACTAAGTCTTCTTAGTATAATAGTTTTTATGGATATATTTTCACAAAGGCTGAGGGAATTGCGGCTGGATAAAAAACTGTCGATGAAACAACTTGCCAAAGAAATAAATACTACCGACGCCGCTATCTCTAACTGGGAAAACGGCGTGAACGAGCCGAAGATCTCCTATGTGATTTCTATCGCCAAATTTTTCGGCGTAACCTCGGATTATCTTCTCGGGCTGGAAGATTGACGGTCCGATTAAATAAAATCATATTTAAAAATGCAGTTTGCTTTCGCAATCATATTAAAAAATGCAGTTTGCTTTCGCAGACTGCATTTTATCCGTAAATTTATTATTAATCTTTTCTGTTTATAACCGAGATATCGAGTTCCACGCCGAGTTTGCCGTCGTTACCTTTTTCGACGGTAACTTTTCCCGTCGCTTCGTCTTTGATAACTTTTCTGAACTTGCCGCCCGTGATAAGCCCGCAGACGTCGAAACTGTATTTTTCTTTGTCTTCGAGATAAGGCTTAAGGTCCGCGACGTTTGCCTGATCGACGAAACCGATGTGGTGCAACGCCTTCATATCCCAGTCGTAAACGTAAACTTTGACCTTTTCGCCGTCGAGAACAAGACCTACGCGTTTGAACTCCTGTTCCGCGTATTCGTAAACGACGTCGTTTTCGTATTCTTCTTTTATCTCGCTCATTTTAAGTCCGTCGTATTTATCTATGTATCCGAGTTTTACGCCCTGCTTAATTTCCTCGTCGAGAATACTCTTTATTTTTATGCCTTCTTCGTTGTTTTTATCCGTTCCCGTAACCGCCGCCGTGCAATTGAAAATGATTTCGTTTGGTCTGTAAATCAGTTTTCTGCCGCGCTTGACGCAAATTCTGGAAAGTATATCGTCCTGATTTGCGGGCGTCGTAAGTTTGAAGACCTCTTTTTCGGTTTTTTCAGCCGGTTTTTCCTCTTCGGCGGTTTCCGTTTCTTCGGTTGCCGTTTCTTCGACCGCTTCCGCTTCGGGTTCTTCGACTTCCTCTGTTTCGACTTCTTCAGCCGTTTCTTCGACTTCCCCGACTTCCGTTTCTTCGGCTTGCGCTAATTCTTTCACCTCTTCTTCCGTTCCGTCAAGGCTACCTTCTTCGTCGAGAATTTCTTCCGATTCTTCTTCGCTCGCTTCGAGCGGAACCTCTTCAACCTCTTCGGTTACTTCTTCGACTGCATCGGCCGTGCCTTCCGCCGCTTCCGCGGTTTCGGTTTCTTCGGCTTCCGCCTCCAGAACGGCTTCCTCGACGTCAGTTTCTTCGGACTCGGCTACGGGTTTTTCTTCCTCATCGAAAACCACTTCGTCGGGAGTTATCGTAACGGTATCTTCGACGACTTCCTCTTCTGCGGGTTCTTCAGCGGATTCGCCCGCTTCGCTTTCCAGAACGGATTCTTCAACGTCTGCCTCTTCGGACTCGGCTACGGGTTTTTCTTCTTCATCGAAAACCACTTCGTCGGGAGTTATCGTAACGGTATCTTCGACGACTTCTTCCGCAGGCTCTGCCGTTTCTTCCGCAATCTCTTCGGCGGCAGGCTCTTCTACCGATTCAGCCTCTTCTTCTACAGGCTCTTCGACGGATTCGACCTCTTCGACAGGCGCGGTTTCTTCGGCGACCTCAACCTCTTCGGCAGGCGCGGTTTCTTCGGCGACCTCAACCTCTTCGGCAGGCGCGGTTTTTTCGGCGACCTCAACCTCTTCGACAGGCGCGGTTTCTTCGGCGACCTCAACCTCTTCGGCAACGTCAGCCTCTCCGATTTCTTCCGCTACGGTTTCCTCGGCAACATCGGCTTCCGCTTTTTCTTCGGCCGCTTCGGCTTCGGTTTCGGCTTCTTCGACGGAGTTTTCAACGTCTGCCGCAACGTCTGCGCAAACGGGTTCCGTTTTTTCTTCCATGGTAACTCTTTCGGGAGTTATATCGACGGTTTCCTCGACTATTACTTCTTCTTCGTCCTTAACGTTTCCGACGTAAGCGTCGCGTTTTATCTTTATAGTGTTGAGATTACGTTTTTTGATTCTGCGCATACCTTATCTCCGTTCAACGCCGCGTGGATTTGAAAAATGCGACGTTTTGTTCTTCAAGTATAAATTATCGATTTCGCTATGTCAATCGATTTTTAATAAAAAAAAGGATTTCACATTGTTTTTTAAATTGCCTTTTTAACCGCCGCCACGGCGGAAAAATCGCATTAAACAACGAAAACCCTTATATAAGACGATAGTCGGACGAAAATTTTCGTCCGACATAACTTTCAGCATATTATACCGAATATTTTTCCTGCTGAACTTTTATAAGTTCTTCGTCCGAAAAATAATCGATCTTCATAGCGGACTTTACTTCCGCAAGAGTAACCGCCGCCGCGCGCTCCGCTTTTTCGCTGCCGCGACGGAGAATTTCATAAACGGCCGGGATATCCTTTTCGTAAATTTTTCTTCTCTCTCTGATCGGTTCGAGGATTGACTGGAGAACGTCGTTGAGAAATCTCTTGACTTTCATATCGCCCAAGCCGCCCCTCGTGTAATGAGCCTTCAATTCATCGAGATTAGCGTAATCGGGCAAAAACGCCTTGAAATGCTCGTCCGTGGCGAAAGCGTCGAGATAAGTGAACACCGCGTTGCCCTCGAGTTTACCGGGATCGGTAACTTTGATATGGTCGGGATCGGTGTACATGCTCATTATTTTCTTTTTTACGTCATCCGCGCTGTCCGCAAGGTAAATGCAATTGCCGAGCGATTTGCTCATCTTCGCTTTTCCGTCCGTTCCCGGCAGACGAAGGCAAGCCTTTCTCTGCGGCAGAACAGCCTCCGGTTCGACGAGCGTTTCGCCGTAAACGGAGTTGAACTTGCGCACGATTTCTTTGGTTTGTTCGATCATCGGGAGTTGGTCCTCTCCCACGGGAACGATATTTGCTTTGAACGCCGTTATATCCGCCGCCTGACTTATGGGATAAGTGAAAAAACCGACGGGGATGCTCGTTTCAAAGTTACGCATCTGGATTTCGCTTTTAACGGTCGGGTTTCTCTGCAAACGCGAAACGGTGACGAGATTCATATAGTAAAACGAAAGTTCGCAAAGTTCGGGAACCTGCGACTGAATGAACATATTCACCTTGTCCGGAGAAAGCCCGCAGGAAAGATAATCGAGAGCAACCTCGATGATGTTCTGCCTGACTTTTTCGGGATTTTCCGCGTTGTCGGTCAACGCCTGCGCGTCGGCTATCATAACGTACATATCGTCGTAGCCGCCGTTATTCTGCACTTTCACTCTCTCCGAGAGCGAGCCGACGTAATGCCCCACGTGAAGCCTGCCCGTCGGGCGGTCGCCCGTCAAAATAATTTTTTTCATATTCGTTCACCTTCGATTGTTTATCTGTTTGTTTTTCGGTTCCGCACGGGTTCAGCCGGCGTTCCGTCTCTTATAATTCTTCGGATATCTCGACGATTTTTCTCAGCCTGTGGTTAAGACAACTCTTTGAAATTCCGAGAATTTCCGCAAGTTCCGACAACGTGCTTTTATTGTTTTTAAGCCTTGCCTCCGCAACCTGTTTCAGCGGGAGCGGCAGCGAATTAAGCCCCTTCGTTTCGCTTATTCTGTTAATCGCGCGGATCTGCTTAACCGACGCGTCCATCTGTTTGACCATATTCGACATTTCGCAGTTTATTTTTCTGTTCATATCGTTGTTCATATCTTTTTCCACGGCAATTTCCGACAGGTCGAGAACGGCTTTCGCCGCGCCCATTATCGCCATAAGATCGGAAATTTCGTCTATCGTTTTGAAGTAAACGACGTAAGTTTCCTTTCTGTCCGTAAGCCTCGGCATCAGATACGCCTCGGAAAGGACTTCGCACAAATCCGTGGCAGTCTGGTAGTTGGCGAAAACGAATTCGAGATGATAACCCGTGGTGCTTGTCCTTTCGGCGTTGGGAACGGTAACGCTCCCCGAGCCTAAAAACAAACCTCTCAAATACGCGCCCCTCGTGCCGTCGGTAACCTGATTTTCGTCTATACCGAGTTTCAACGCGATTCCTTCTTCGTCTTTTTCGATTATGCCGAGATCGAGGAGGATTTCCGCGCTCTTGCCGCCGAGAACTTTAAGCGTGATTTTTCCGCGTCTGACCGAAGTTATCGTCTGCGGTTCGAAGTTATAAAGCGAACGGATAATCGAAACGAAAAAATTCTTTTCCGCTTCGCCCGCGGGATTGAGTTCGAAACCGACCGCGCCGCCCTCGGAACATATCGTGCCGGACGAGCGGACGTAAGCGGAAAGGCAAGCCCTTTTCTCCGCAGCGTTTTTAAATTTTACGTTCAGAAGTTCCGCTTTCAGTTTTTCGGAAAAATTGTGTTTAGACATTTTATCTTCTTCGTTGCGTCTTTACGCTTTTTTTGCAACGTTTCGCTTTTTAAGGCGATTCGTTTTTTCGGCGTTTCGCTTTTCAGCCGATTCCGTGTTCTTTCTTGTATCGGCTGAAACGCAGTTCGGGAATTCTTCCGTCGATATTCATTATCCTGTCGAGCGGAAAGTTCACTCTTTCCGCAGTTTCGAGGAATAATTTATTGTCGCCTATTCTGTCCACAGAGTGCGCGTCGCTGTCCACGACGAACTTAACGCCCGTTTCGATTACTTTACGCCACTGATCGTCCGTCAGATGAGTCTTTTTGGTGTTTATTTCGATATAAGTGCCGTAATCCGCGGCGGCCTTGGCAACCTCTACCGGGTCGCAAAAACAAAGATAACCGACGTGAGTTATAACGTCGACAGGATTGTTTTTTATCGCGTTTACGTAACAATTCGTATTGAATCTGACGAGCCTGTCCGACGGTTCTTTGTGAAAAACGCTGTCGAAAATATTCGCCCACCAAAGCCAGGCGAGGTCCTTGAAACTGTTATAATAAATAAACCGATGCACGCCGGCGAGAATTACGTCGAGTTTTTCGTAGTCGGACGGCTTGACGTCTATCGTGCCTTCCTCTCCGCGAAGGTTGGACTCTATCCCCAGAAGGACGTCTACTCCGTATTGCTCCGAAGCGGCGGCGCATTCCGCGCGCATTTTATCCAGATATTTACGGCGCATACCGAAAGCCGGATGCGAAAATCCGTGATCGGTTATCGCTATCCCTTTAAGCCCCTTTTCCTTTGCGCTTGCCGCGTTCTCGAAAATACTCCCCTTGCCGTGACTGTACGTGGTGTGCGTATGCAGATCGTAGCATATTTTCAATTTTTCTTCATTGTCGATCATTGTATGTTCCTATGTATTCGAGTTCTTCGGAAAGATCTGCCCCGATCCGTTCCTTCACTTCTTTTTTTATCCTGTTAATCAGCCCGGCGATATCGCCGCTCGTCGCGTTTTTGTCCGCGACGATGAAGTTGGCGTGTTTTTCGGAAACCCGCGCCCCGCCGACGGCAAGACCTTTCAGTCCCGCCTGCTCTATGATTTTCCCGGCAAAATAACCGTCGTTTTTAAAAACGCAACCACACGATCTCCCGCCCGGGTTCTTTTTTGCGCGGAGTTTGAGAAATTTGTCGATTTTCTCCTGCGATTCGTCGAATTCGACGTTTTCGAGATTGAAACACGCCGAAACTATAAGTTCTTTTCTCGTTTTGAAAACGCTGGTTCTGTAATCGAAACCGCAATCCTTTTGCGGATAAATCCCCTCCGCCGTGACTACGTAAGAAACGTAATCGCCGATATTTTTGCCGAAACAGCCCGCATTCTGCGCGATCGCCCCGCCGACCGTTGCCGGAATTCCGCTTAAAAACTCAAGCCCGCCGAGCGAAGAATATAACGCCGCTTTTATAAGGTCTTTGAGTTCCTCTCCCGCGCCCGCAACGATGGTTTTTCCGCCGACGGACAGACCTTTGAAGCCGCAGGAATAAATAACCGCGCCCGAAAAACCCTCATCCGAAACGAGAACGTTCGACCCTGCGCCGAGATAAACGTACGGCACGGCCGCCCCGCGAAGAAGTCCGACGAGTTTTTTTGCCTGTTCCGCGGTTTCCGGGAAGAACGCGCCGTCCGCGTTTCCGCCCGTTCCGTAAGTGGTTTTAAGTCCTGCCGGGTAATTTAATTCGAAGCGGACCCCGCACTGCCCGGAAATTTCTTTTATCAAAGCGCAATATGACATTTCGCTACTCCTATTTTACTATATTTTATCCATTATTACAAGCGTTTTAGACCGTTTTTGACGTTTTCGGAAATTTTAAGGTCCGATTCGCTGTTTTTCAGTTCCGCCTGCGCGGAACGTATTATTTCGCCGCTTAAAAAAACGCTGCCCGCGAACTCGTTTTTGAAAAAATCATAACCGAAAAAATCGCCGTCGTCCGCCTTCCCGTCCGTTCGCATCATTCCGATTCTGCCGAGTTTTTCCTGCGTTTGTTCGCCGAGCAGGCGCTCGACCGCTTTAAGGCAGAACGAGAATTTCTCGTCGGACTTAGTCGTTATCGCGATATACTGCGCGAGGTCGCAAAAACCCTGCAACGGAACGGCGGAAAATCCGACTCCGCGTTTTTCAAGGCGTTTCAGATCCCTTTGCGTACCGAGCAAAACAACGTTTTTCCTTCCGATAAATTCCGCGTAAGCGTCGTAAGGCGGATAATACTCCGCGGATTTTGCAGTCACCCCGGCGACTTTTAAAGCGAGCGTCGGCAACGTATTTTCGCCTTGCGAAACGATGATTTTTTCGACTATCTTGTCTTGATTACTCTCTTTAAACCCCTCTATAAGTCGATTATCATCGGTTTTTGCAATAAGATAATAACCGCCGAAACACCAGGGCGCGGCGTAATATCTCCCTCCCTTTTCGCTGCCGGCAAACGACGCGAAAGGCATTTCCCTCGCAAATTTCATCGCAGTTCCGCAACCCGGACCGAGCGAAACAAGGTCTGGCAACTCGCCTTTGAAAATCGCTTCGTTCATACTCTCCGTCGTATGGGTTTTGACGAGAACGACTATTCCGTCGTCACGCATTCCGCTGAGCGACGAACTTAAAAAATCGGCTCTCGAACCGACTCCGCCTTCGAACGAATCGATATGCCAGAGCGTAAGCGCCGTTTTATATTCTCCCGGGACGACGGGGGCTTCAGTTTTCCCCGAGGTTGCGGGGTACGCCACAAACGACGTGGAAATTATTGCCGCCGCGCACGTTAAAAAGGCGACGATTTTTCCGATGAGTTTCATAAGGAGTATAATCCCGTTTCATTATCCTGCTTTATTATATGTCGCAGTTTTCCGAAATAAAATAACGACGGAAAAAAAGAAGTAAAATAACGACGCGAAAAAGAAGTGAAATTAAAACGCGAAAAAAGAAGTGAAATTAAAACGTGAAAAAAGAAGTGAAATTAAAGCGTGAAAAAACTCCGGAAAGACTTTCAGTCCTCCCGGAGCGGTTAATCGATTATGTCAGATATAACGATTGTGTAAATTTTTATCAGCAGGCAATTGCAACCTGAGCGGAATTTTATCCGACGATTTTGTTTTTGGCAAGAACGCTCAGGTAGTAAATCGGAATCGCCGACCAGCCGTGACACAAGCTCCCCGCCCCGCCGAAATCGTCCGCGCCGAGTTCCGTTTCCCAGAACGTAGTCGCGCCGTCGTCGAGCATTTTTTTGTATTTCGTTTTTATGTCGTCGATAATGTATTGCTTATATTTGTCGCCGAAAAGCAGAAGCGAGTCGTACTTAAACGCATTCATCGAAAGAGTTACGGGGATCATTCCGTCGCCGCGAACGATCGCGTCAACCGTTTTTTCGTCGCCGACGCCCGCAAGAACCGCAAGCGAATTGCCCAGAACGGACATTTTTTCGGAAAGGTTGCTGAGCCTGAAAGCGTCCTTTCCGGGAACGTAAAGCGTTTCGCGGGCAGCCTTTTTCATACCATCCGTTTCAATGTTTTTGCCCCTGAGTTCGTTATATATTTTCGCCGCGTAAATAAACATACAGTTAAGCGTCAGATCGTAAACTTTCGGCAGATGATCTCGCGGGGCTTTGCTCAGCTGATCGGCGTTCGCGCTGTCCTCCGCCCACTCGTAAAAGTTCCAATAAGGCGCGGGAAGTTGGGCTATAAGTCGATTATCGTCGATTCTCGACAAAAACACGCTCATGATTTTATCGAGCGTTTCGCCGGTTTCGTCAAGCAACGTTTTATCTCCGGTATATCTGACGTACTCATACGTCTGCATGATATAAGCAAGCGAAAAGAACGGAATGGGATAATCGACGCCGGCGGGGAAGCACAGACTCAGAAGCCCGTCCTCTCTGAGCCCCTTGCTCATCAGAACGAGATTTTCGCGCTGATAAATCGTCTTTTTGTACGTGTAATAATTGCAGAGCATCTGATTGCGACTGTCCATGGCGTAAAAAGCCTGCTCTCTCCAAGGGCAATCCTCGTAATGCTCGTGCATACAACATCTGACGGTGTAAACGGAAACGTCGTAAATCTTCTGCAAAAGGGGATCGGCGAATTTTCTGCGGATTTCGTCAATAGGATAATACACCTCGCGAACGCCGATATAACCCCAATCGATCGGATTTTCGGTTTCCACGAAAAGATATCTGCCGGCAATCCTGCGGAACGTGTTTACGTAACGGTTTTCGCCTTTTTTCGCAACGTACTCCGCGCTGAAATCCCTCCCCTCGAGAAACCTCTGCACGTTGCCGTCGGGCAAAAGTCTTTCGCCGTAAGAAACGGTTATTTTCTGTTCGGTTTCGCTTTTGAAATCAAACGTCAGAAACCCGACGGTTTCCTTTTTGAAATCGACGAGATAACCGCCTTTCGTTTTTTTAACTTCGGCTTTCGCGCCGCGCGCTTTCATTTTGCAGATTCCGCGCTCTCTTTTATGCGCTTCGCCGAATCCATGCTCTTCACTCGATTCAAACCCGCCGCATTTTACGTTTGCGTTATACAAAAAACTTATCCCGAGTTGGGGCGTGATCATCTTCGCGTAGCCGTTGAGATAGCGCGCGTTCACTCTCGCGCCGATTGTCTTGTCGCTTTTCAGCAGCGTTTCGCCGTCGCAGACGATATCGAAAAGAAGATACGCGTCCGCGTTCACGTAGGTCTGACTGTCAACGCCGTAATGCCACACCGTCGCGGTGAAAACGTTTTTGTCCTTGCGGCAAAAACCGGTCACGTCGATTTCGTCGTAATTTCTGTAATGCGGATAATCGGCGCACTGCGCGAACCCGACCAATTTGCCGTTGATATAAGCGGAATAATTGCTGTCGCAGGAGATTCTGAGAAGAACTTTCTTCCCCCGTTTTCCCTTTCCCGCCATGGAGAAAACGCCTTTGAAATCAACGTAAGAGTCGACGGCGTTAACGTCGCCGAGCCATATTTTCGTTCCTTGTAACAATTCTGCGCTCATTTTACATTTCCTTAATTATTTAATTATCGTTCAATATTTTGTTGAGTTTTTCCGTCGATATGCGAGCCGTTGAGTCATCATATTCGGCGTTAATCAACTTATAGGCTACTTTATCGCCGTTTATTTCGAGAAGCCCGAACCTTGCTTTGTCCTTTTCGAAAAAGTTTCCGAGCGTGCCGAAATTGAGATAGTATTTTCCGTCGAGAAAGTCCAGCGAACCGGTATGCTCATGACCGAACAGAAAAATATCGCCTTGCTGATCGCCGAAAAGCCGACGCAGATCGTCGTTCGACGGGAGATATTTCATATCCTTGAATCTGCCCTTGGGCGTCATCGGATAATGAAACGCGACGACGGAAAACGCGCCGTCCGAAAAACGCAACGTCATCGGAAGTTCTTTCAAAAAATTACGCGAAGCGGAACTTAACGCCTTTTGTTGCCAGCGGAAATTTTTCAGCCGCGTGTCGCTCCGGGAAAAGTTTTTCAAATCCATCGTGACGAAGATATCGTGATTACCCTTAACGCAAGCCACGTCTTTCCGCGCGCGAAGAAGCGAAACGGTTTCTTCGGGATAAAACCCGTTCCCCACGATATCGCCGAGGCAGATTATTTTATCCGGACGCAATTCGTCGATCTTTTTCAAGGCGGCTTCAAGCGCGAAAACGTTTGAATGGACGTCCGTTATAACAGCATATTTCATAGGCAGATTATAGCATTTCGGACAAGTTGTGTCAATTTAATACGGCAGGCTCGGAAATATTGTATAAAATTAAATTCTTTTGGCAAAAATCAAAACGGCAAACGCCCGAAAAGAACGAAAAAAGGAGTTAATTGTTATGAATCCGTTCAAAGAAAAAGCAAAGAAACCGGAAGAATATCTCTCTTCTATCGAAAAACTTTACCCTAAGCAGTACGACAAAAACGAAACGAGTCCGTACACGAAAACGAGAATCATTCTCGCGTGCGGCGCGGAATACGAAGCCAACTGGCACTCTCATCAGATGTTGCGCCACACGGATGACCTCGACCTGAAAAGGAAAATTTCGCTCGTCCGCTTTCTGGAAAAACAGCAGCAACAGTATCTCGCGCAGTTGAAGCCCGCCGACGAATCGATTCTCGAAACGACCATCGCTTACGAGCAACTCGCCGTTGACCTCACCGCCGGCATGGCTAAGCGAGAAAAGAATTTCAACGTTAAAAAAGCGTTGGATTTCGCCCTTCTGGAAGACTTCGACCACTTATACAGATACGCCGATCTTCTCGACGCGGACTACGGAATTCACGCCGAAAAACTTGTGGGAAAATACACCGAAATTATGCCCGGTCGTCCGACCGTCGCCCACCATCGCCACCCTTACGACAACGTTAAGGACTGCATTTCCGCGAAGAAAAACAACATTCAGACCGTCCTTAACACGATGATAATAACCGCCGCAGAACAGCAAACGATGAATTTCTATATGAACGTCGGCGCGCATTACAAAACGGAAGGCGGCAAGCGGCTTTACGAAGAAATCTGCCTCGTGGAAGAAGAACACGTAACTCAATACGGTTCGCTCATCGACCCGAATTGCGATCCGTTCGAATGTACGCTTATGCACGAATACGTCGAGTGTTACGTCTACTGGTCGAATTATATGACCGAAACCGACGAGCGAATGAAAAAAATCTGGGAATACCAGTTTGAAAACGAACTTTCGCACCTGCACGCGGCAGTGGGACTGCTGAAAAAATACGACAAAAAAGACTATACGGACGTTATCCCGAAGCCGGAATTCCCCGAGCCGCTCGAACTTAAAGAGAACGTCGATTACGTCCGTTCAATCCTCGATTCAATCGTTCAATACACCGGAAAACTTGCCGATTATCGACCTATAGACGCGCTTCCGGAGGATGATAGGTATTTCGTCTATAACGCGAATTTCAATTCGCCGATAAGGGAAAATCCTTCGCACAAAGTCATTACCGACTACGTCAAAAAACACGGAAAGGATTACCGTTTTCAGGTTTCGGAGCATCCCATTCCCGCGCTTTCCCCGCGCGATACCGACAACGTGGAAGTCGGGATATCCCCGTCCGCAGTAAAACCGAAACAATCGGACGGTTTCAAACAACTTAAATAATCGCCCGGAAGAATTGCGGATATTAAAAGGTTGCGGCATAGTTCGCAACCTTTTTTTGTGATTAAAATAATATGCGGCGGGAATAAGCAGGAATAAGGTTGATTTTTATCGCGAAAAGTGCTAATATAATAGAAAAGAATATCGAGGAGGCTCGAACAATGAAAGTTATTTTACTTGCAGACGTTAAAGGTACGGGCAAAAAGAACGACGTTGTCGAAGTGAGCGACGGTTACGCAAGAAACTGTCTTTTAAAGAAAAAATTAGCCATCGAAGCAACGAGTACGGAAGTGAACGCCGTCAAAAATAAACTCAAAGCGGAAGAATTCCACAAAGCCGAGGAAATCAAAAAATGGAAAGAACTCGCCGCAAAAATCAAGGATTCCGAAGTTAAGTGCGCCGTTAAATGCGGAGAAAACGGAAAAATTTTCGGCAGCGTGACTTCTAAAGAGATTGCGGAAAGGCTTTCCGAATCAGGTCACGAAATCGACAAGAAGAAAATCGTTCTGAAAGAACCGATCAAAACGCCGGGCGTCTATACGGTGGAAATAAAATTCCTCCCGGACGTTTCCGCAAAAATCAAGGTTAACGTTACGGCGGAATAAACCGAACGACACAACCTGAAACTAAACAACACGTAATACGCCCCGCGGTTGCCACAAGCAACCGCGGGGCGTTTCATTTGTAAACATCAATCTTTGATTCCGGCAACGTCGGTAACAGGCAAACTGAAAGCAATGCCCTGCCCCGGCGTTTCAAGCCCGACCTTTTTATAAAGAGCGCGCAGAACGTCGTCCTTGATTTCCTTTTTGACGACAATCATAACGATCTCTTTTTCGGGCTGAATGGTAATGTTGAACAACTTTTCCGCTTCGGGAGCAGCCGTTCCCCTTGCGTTGATAACCGTTCCGCCGCCCGCGCCGAGTTCGCGCGCCGCGTCCATAACCGCGTCCGAAAAGCCGCTGTTTATGATACATAAAATCACTTCGTGTTTAAATTCCGTCATTTCCGTCACCTCAACTGATTACTTAAAAATCCGTAAATCGCAACTCCGATAACGCTTGTAAGCGGCACGGAATACGCAATTCCGCCCCCGCCGCGAACGGTATCGAACTTATCCTGCAAAGCCTCGAGAACATCCTTTTTTCTGTCCTCTCTCGCAACGCCGATAAGCACAGCCTTTTCCGTGTAAGCCGAACCCGAGTATTTGCCCGCGTCCGTTATTTCCGTGCCGTGCGCGCCGACCGCCGTTTGCATATTGATCTCGAACGACTGCATGAAATCCATATAGAAATCGGCTTTGTTTCTGTTCACGATGGTAACGATCAGAACGAGGTTGGCAGGCGCTTTAGGTATCCTGCTTTCCTGTTTCTGACTTATTTCGGCTCGCACTTCCGCAACTTTGTTTTTTAATTTATCTTTCATATCCCGCCCCGCTTTTACACGTCGAAATTAATAATGTATTCGTCGTCGTAACTCAGAATACGTTTCATCGCAATGCTCTTTCTGATCTTCTTTTGTATCACGGCTTTGAAACCGAGAAGTTGAATCGTGATAAGCGGAGTCATCGCAACCATGGCGACTATCCCGAACGCGTCGGTTAAAACTTTCGACGCCCCGGACAACGTGTAACACGCGCCGATTGCCAGCGGAAGAATGAAACTCGAAGTCAACGGTCCGCTCGCGACGCCGCCGGAGTCGAACGCGATAGCCGTGTAAATGCCCGGAACGAAGAACGCAAGCCCTATCGAAACGAGATAACCCGGCACGAGATAATATAAAATATTGAATCCGAGAACAATCCTCAGCATCGAAAGACCTATGGATATTCCCACGCCGAGGCAAAGCGCGATAAGCATCGAACGTTTGGTTATTCCGCCCGAAGTGATTTCGTCGACCTGTTTTGTAAGAACGTGAACCGCAGGCTCCGCCATAACGACGAGCGCGCCGAGAACGAATCCGACGATTACGAGGACGAAATTATCGCCCGCGGCAAGTTCGCAACCTATTTTATATCCTATCGGCATAAAGCCTATCTGCGCCGCCGTAAGGAAAATCAAAAGCCCTATAAACGTGTAAATAACGCCGCCGCCGATTATTTTGAGTTTTTTGAGCGGCAGTTTAAGAAAAATCAGATCAAGCGCGATGAAAAATCCAACGATAAGCCCGATCGCAATTCCGACCTCTTTGGATACGGTGAGCAGCGCGGACAAAAGCGCGCCGCCGAAATCCGCGGCGATGGAATAATCGGGAATTTCGTAAACCATGTCGCCCTTGGAGAATATGCCGAGAATCATAACGGCAAGCATAGGACCTATGGAACACAGCGCAACCAGACCGAAACTGTTTTCGCTCGATTTTTTTCCGCCGAGAGTGCCTGCGATACCCACGCCGAGAGCCATTATGAAGGGAACGGTTATAGGTCCCGTCGTAACGCCGCCGGAATCGAACGCGAGAGCGAGAAACTCTTCGTTACCGATAACGAGCAACGAGCCGAACGCGAAAAGACACATATAAAAGAAGATAAGAATATGGGAAAGCGGCGTCCCTTTAATCATTCTCACGACGGAGATGACGAGGAAAAGCCCTACGCCCACGCCGACCGTAACGGTCAGCAAAACGGGATCTATCTTATCTTTTACCTGAGTCGCGAGAACCGTAAGATCCGGCTCGGCAATGGTGATGAAAACACCCATAACAAAACATACGGCGATAAGAATCTCTACTTTTTTTGACCTGGTAAGTCCCGCGCCGATATGGTCGCCCATAGGCGTCATCGCGATGTCAGCGCCGAGGTTGAAAAAAGCCATACCTATGACGAGCATAACCGCCGAAATAATGAAAACGACTATTTCCCTCGCGGTGAGGCTTATCAGCGGCGTAAAGTTCAGCACCGTTACGAGCAACGCCACAGGCAGCACCGAAACAAGCGATTCTTTAAGTTTTCCGTAAAAGACCTTAAACAAACTATTTCTCCTTAGGCATTGCATTCCTTATCACTAGTTATTTTTGCGGTGATAAACCGATTTATGCGGCGTTAAACGCCGCTCGTAGTACGGCAAGTACAACTTCGGGCGTTTGCCTTGCCTAAACGAGCCGCAATGCGGTCGGTTTCTCATCCGCAAAAATGCTTCGCACCGAAAAGAGCGCATTTTTTGATGATTTTTTGCGAACGTGAGGGTTGCTGTACTTGGCGTACTGCGCCCGAACGGTTGCGGAAAATGGCGAAAAAGGCGCCTTTTCGGTAATTAGTGATGACGAATGCAATGCCTAGGGATTCTATTCGTCGTCACCGGTGTTTTCGTTCGCTTTCTCCGTATGTTTCCACGGAATTAAAACGAAAGCACTTTTATATTATTTTAGCATATTTTCGTTTCAAAATCAACAATATCCGTTTTTTTTAAACGGAAAAAAACTAAAAAATTTGGTGAAAAAAATCTTTTCGAGTCGTAAAAATTCACAACCGACTTTATGAAAACCCTATGCGCTGTATTCCTTATCGCTAATTGCCGAAAAGGCGTCTTTTCGGTAATTTCCGTCGTAACACGCGCATAATCACACCGTAAAAGCCTATCTATAAGTCGATTATCACCGATTTTTATATAACTACAAATAAAAAACAAGCCGGGGAAATTCCCGGCTTGTCGCGATTAATATCGATTGTTTGTCGGGCATCGCAACGCCCGATTTTAAAACGTGTTCAATTTAAAACCGTGTTCGATTTAAAACCGTGTTCAATTTAAAACGTGTTCAATTTAAAACGCGTTTAAATTATTGCTGATTTCTGCCGCAGCAATTTTTAAACTTCAATCCGCTCCCGCAAGGACACGGATCGTTTCTGCCGACGGTTTTCGCTCTGACTACGGGTTCGTTTGAAGTCACGCCCCGGCTTCCGCCGTTCTCGACGAGATCTTTCTTTTCTTCTTTCTGCGGAACTTTTCTTATTTCCGACTTAAGAAGCAACGCTACGACTTCTTCCTGAATACTTGCGGTCATTTCCTCGAACATTTCAAGACCTTCCTTTTTATACGCAATAACGGGATCTTCGTTCGCGTAACCTCTGAGCGAAATTCCGCGTTTCAATCTGTCCATCGCGTCGATGTGGTCTATCCACTTGTTATCGACGACTTTAAGGAAAATAAACCTTTCGAATTCGTTGTAATCGATGCCTTCTTCCCTGTATTCTTCGATCTTCTTTTCGTAACACTCGATAACCTTGTTTATAATCTGCGAAACGAGATAGTCATAATCCCAGTTTTCGAGCATCTCGCGGGTGACGTAAGCGGTATCCTTAGGCAACGCTCTGTCCTCGAGAGCCTTGTTGAGTTTTTCCTCGTCCCACGTCGAGGGCGACTGATTCTTGTTCGCGTTCTGCGTAATAATCTGCGTCACGAAATCCGGGATAAGATTCAGTACGTCCTGATGAACGTCCTCGCCCTTAAGCACCTTCATCCTTTCGCCGTACATAACCGTCCTCTGAATATTCATAACGTCGTCGTACTGAATAATATGCTTTCTTATGCCGAAGTTTCTGCCCTCGATCATTCTCTGCGCGTTCTCTATGGAACGGGAAAGCATTTTGGACTGAAGCGGCGTATCCTCTTCAACCTTGAACGTATTATATATCGCTTTAAGTCTTTCTCCGCCGAAGCGTTTCGCGAGGTCGTCCTCGAGAGAAATGAAGAACAGCGAGCAACCGGGATCGCCCTGACGGCCGCTTCGACCGCGCAACTGGTTATCGATACGTCTGGATTCGTGCCTTTCCGTGCCGAGAATAAACAAGCCGCCGAGCGCGATGACTTCTTCTTTTTCCTTGTCGGTTTCCTTTTTGAAATCTTCGTAAAGTTCGTTATATTTCTGTCTTACAGCCTTAACTTCGTCGGAAACGTCCTGAACGTAAGAGGTGGCGAGTTCGATAAGGTCGTCCGTAACGCCTTCTTTTACGAGAGCCTGCTTGGCAAGATATTCGGGGTTACCGCCGAGAAGGATATCCGTTCCGCGGCCCGCCATGTTCGTGGCGATCGTAACCGCGCCTTTCTTACCTGCCTGAGCGATAATTTCCGCTTCCTTTTTGTGGTTCTTCGCGTTAAGAATGTTGTGCTTGACTTTGTTTTTAAGAAGCCATCTCGAAATCTCTTCCGATTTTTCAACCGTTACCGTACCGACGAGGACGGGTTGTCCTTTTTCGTGACACTCGATTATGGTGTTGACGATAGCCTTGATTTTCCCCTTTTCCGTGGAGTAAATAACGTCGGGCATATCGATTCTCTGCACGGGTTTGTTTGTGGGGATTTCGAGAACGTCAAGTCCGTAAATAGTTCTGAATTCTTCCTCTTCCGTTTTCGCCGTACCCGTCATACCCGAAAGTTTGTGATACAGACGGAAATAGTTCTGGAACGTTATCGTCGCGTAAGTTTTGTTTTCGTTTCTGATCGTGACGTTTTCTTTCGCTTCGATAGCCTGGTGCAAGCCTTCGGAATATCTTCTGCCTATCATCAGACGACCGGTAAATTCGTCGACGATTATGATTTCGCCGTCCGAAACGAGGTAGTCCGAATCTCTTTTGAAAATGAAATGCGCCTTCAACGCCTGCTGAATGTGGTGGTTGAGATCGCCGTTTTCGATATCGGCAAGATTTTCGATACCGAAGAACCTCTCGGCTTTTCTCGCGCCCTGCTCGGTTATCTGAACCGATTTATCTTCAACGTCAACAACGTAATCTTCGTCCGCCTTGAGCGTTTTGACGAAACGGTTACATTCAACGTAAAGGTCGGACGATTTTTCGCCTCTGCCGGAAATGATAAGGGGCGTTCTCGCTTCGTCGATAAGAATGGAATCCACTTCGTCGACGATGGCGAAGTTGAGTTCTCTCTGAACCATGTCCGCGAGTCTCACTTTGAGGTTATCTCTCAGATAGTCGAAACCGAACTCGTTGTTTGTACCGTAAGTAATGTCGCAGTTATAAGCGGCGCGTTTCTGGTCGTCCGTCATATCGTGAACGTTCACGCCGACGGTCAGCCCCAGAAATCTGTAAACCTTACCCATCCATTCCGCGTCACGTTTTGCAAGATAATCGTTGACCGTAACGATATGCACTCCCTTTTCGCCGAGCGCGTTGAGGTAAGCGGGAAGCGTTGCCATAAGGGTTTTACCTTCGCCTGTTTTCAACTCCGCAACTCTGCCCTGATGCACGCATATACCGCCCATTAACTGAACTTTGTAATGACGCATGTGCAGAACCCTGTACGCCGCTTCTCTCACGACGGCGAACGCGTCGTACATAATCTGGTCGAGCGTTTCGCCGTTTTTAAGCCGACCTTTCAAAACGTCGGTCTGGTTCTTTAATTCGGCGTCCGTCATCCCCTCGTATTTCGGCGCAAGCGCAAGAATTTTATCCGCCTGCGAGTCGATTTTCTTCAGACTCCTTCTGGAATCGCTGCTAAGAATGTAACTGATAAGTCCCATATATTCCTATATATCTCCTAACTCTCCGCTACCGTCCGGCGGCTCGCGCCGCAAATCACGGTTAATTGTTATCTTGAATATTTTACTATATTTAATTTAAATTTACAATATATTTGAAAGGGATTTCGTTAAAAATCCTCTATTTTTCATATTTTTACCACATTTTTTATTGTCGTTTATATTCCCGGTTTTTGCTACGGACAGCCGCCCGAAATCGCTTTTTTAAATAAAGATGCGGCTATAAGTCGATTAATCGGTTGTTTTTATCCAAATCACATTGTTACGGAATCCGACGGGACGTTATCCTCATTGTCACGCTCCGCGAGCGATTCTTCGTCGCCGAAGCCTTGCGAAACGTCGGTTTTCTTTTCGACCGAGGCGTAAGTCAACGCAAACACTTCCGCCGCGCCCGCGTTTTTCAACGCGGCGGCGAGAACGTCCGCCGTCGTGCCGGTTGTGGAAACGTCGTCAACGATGACTATTCTCTTATCTTTGACGAGCGATTTGTTTTTAACGCCGAAACTACCGTCGAGATTCCTGCGCCTCTCTTTATAAGTTTTGCCGACCTGAGATTCCGTTTCTTTCTTCTTCACGGTCACGTCGAGAAAGGGCGCGCCCGAAAGTTCCGCAACCTTTTCCGCGATGAGTTTACTTTGATTATACCCTCTTGATTTCTCCCTCTTTTCGCTCATAGGCACGCAGACTATTCCGTCGGCGTGAGTAACGGACGAAACGAAAAGTTTATAAATTTCTTTCGCGAATTCTTCCGCGAGATATTTTTCGCCGCCGTATTTCAGTTTCTGAACGAGCATTGCGGTGACTTCTCCGTAAAGATAAACGCTCCTCGCCTTATCGAAAGACGTGAGTTTGTTTCTGCAACGATCGCAGTAAACCTCGGGCAAAAGCGTTTTAACTCCGCAATGCTCGCAGATATACCCATCGTTTCTCTGCGTTTTTTCAAGACATTTTTCGCATAAAATCCCGCCCGTGAAACTCTCTCTTCCGCAACACGAACAGGTGAGATTCCTCGGCAAAAATATATTCTTCAGAATTTCTTTAAGTTTGTTCATTTTCATCAATCAAAAAGCCTTCCCCGCAGGAAAGGCTGTGTGGCAATAAATCAATCGGGATATCCGTCGGGGTTTTTCATCTGCCAATTCAAGGCGTCTTTGCTCATATCGTCGAGCGTCTTTTCGGCTTTGAACCCGATGAGTTTATACGCAAGCGACGGATCGGCGTAACATTCGGGAATATCGCCCGGTCTTCTCGGGTCGATGACGTAAGGAATATCTCTGCCGAGGGCTTTGGAAAACGCCTTTATCATCTCGAGGACGCTGTACCCCTTGCCCGTGCCGAGATTGACGATGAAAAGTCCCGGTTTTTTAAAGAGTTTATCTACGGCAAGCACGTGACCTTTCGCAAGGTCCACAACGTGAATGTAATCTCTCACGCCCGTACCGTCCCTCGTGGGATAATCGTTACCGAACACGTGAACTTCTTTGAGTTTTCCGACGGCGACTTTAGTAATATAAGGGCAAAGATTGTTCGGGATTCCGTTCGGATCTTCGCCGATAAGCCCCGACGGGTGCGCGCCGATAGGATTGAAATAACGAAGAATCGCTATATTGAAATCGGGGTCGGCTTTCGCCACGTCTTTCAGAATATACTCTATGAAAAGTTTGGTCGAACCGTAAGGATTAGTCGTGGAAAGGGGGAAATCTTCGGTAATCGGAACGGTGTGCGGATTTCCGTAGACCGTTGCGGACGACGAAAATACGAGATTTTTGCAGTTGAATTCTCTCATAACGTCGATAAGCGCAAGCATTCCGCCTATGTTGTTTTCGTAATATTCCACGGGTTTATGGACCGATTCGCCCACGGCTTTATAACCTGCGAAATTTATGACGGCGGAAATATCGTTTTCCTTGAAAATTTTACGCATGGCATCCTTATCGCAGACGTCCGCCTTGTAAAACTTCACGCTTCTGCCGATAATTTTTTCCACTCTTCTCACCGCTTCTTCCTTACTGTTGTAAAGGTTATCCGCGATGACTACGTCGTAACCGTTTTCAATGAGTTCTATAGTGGTGTGGGAACCAATATATCCCGCGCCGCCGGCAACCAGAATAGTTTTCATTATATATTCTCCTTTTCTGTTTTTCAGCCGATAATCGTTTTTTGCCTGATAATCGGCTTATAGAGGCATTTTTTAAGATTGTTCCGCGTCGGACAAAACCAATACCGGCCACGGACGAACGGAATTATTTAATAACTCTCTCTTCGAGATAAGCGTCGTAATTAACCGGTCTGTCATAAACCTTTCCGCCGTCGATTTCGATAATGCGATTGCAGACGGTGTTCATAAGTTCGCGGTCCTGACTGGTCATAAGAACGCAACCTTTGAAGTTTTCGAGCCCGTCGTTCAAAGAAGTGATCGATTCGAGGTCGAGATGGTTGGTAGGCTCATCGAGGATCATAAAGTTACCGCCCTCGAGCATCATCTTCGCAAGCATACATCTGACCCTTTCGCCGCCGGAAATAACGGACGCTTTCTTTTGCGATTCCTCGCCGGAGAAAAGCATTCTGCCGAGCCATCCTCTCACGAATTCCTCGTAGTGGTCGTAAGAAAATCTCGAAAGCCAGTCTACAAGATTGAGATCGCACCCGACGAAATATCTGTCGTTATTCTGCGGCAAATAGGTAGGAATAATCGTTTTGCCCCATTTAAAATAGCCGCTCGTAGCCGTTTCGTTACCCGTTAAAATATCGTAAAGCATCGTTATCGCCTTGCTGTTTTTGCCGACGATACCGATTTTTTCGTCACGGTTGACCGTGAACGAAAGGTTTTCGAAATACCCTTCCTTGGTAAGATTTTCGACGAAAAGAATATCGTTGCCGATTTCCCTGTCGTATTTGAAATTGATGTAAGGATATTTTCTCGAAGAAACCTTGATATCGTTTATCGTAAGGTTTTCAAGTTCCTTTTTTCTCGCGGTGGCTTGCTTGGACTTTGAGGCGTTCGCAGAGAACCTCGCGATAAATTCCTTCAATTCCTTGGCGCGCTGTTCCGCTTTTTTGTTCTGCTCCCTCTGCTGCCTTGCGATGAGTTGGCTCGTTTTATACCAGAAATCGTAGTTTCCGAAATAAACGTTTATCTTCCCGAAATCGACGTCGCAGATATAAGTGCAGACCTTGTTGAGGAAATATCTGTTGTGCGATACTATAATAATAGTATTCTCGAAGTCGATGAGAAAGTTCTCGAGCCATTCCGTGGTTTTTATGTCGAGGTTGTTGGTCGGCTCGTCGAGAATAAGCACGTCCGGGTTGCCGAAAAGGGCCTGCGCGAGAAGAATTTTGACTTTCTCCTTGCCGTCGAGTTCGCCCATAGGCGCGTAAAAATGCTCTGCGGGAATTTCAAGCGCGTTGAGAAGTTTTTCCGCGTCGCTTTCCGCGTCCCAGCCGCCGAGTTCCGCAAACTCCGTTTCGAGTTCGCCGGCTTTTATTCCGTCCTCGTCGGTAAAGTCCTCTTTTGCGTATAACGCGTCCTTTTCGTCCATGACTTCCACGAGTCTTTTATGCCCGAGCATAACCGTTCTTAAAACGGTTTCGTCGTTATAAGCGTTCTGATCCTGTTTTAAAACGGACATACGCTCGTTTTTATCGAGTATTACTTCTCCTTTCTGCGTGTCGAGTTCGCCCGAAAGAATCTTTAAAAAAGTGGATTTGCCCGCGCCGTTCGCGCCGATAATTCCGTAACAGTTTCCTTTGGTGAACTTTATGTTCACGTCCTCAAATAACTTCCTGCTGCCGAATTGCAGACTTACTCCGCTTACCTGTAACATTTATCTCCTTTAACCTTTTTATATTATTGCTCTGCCGCAGGCGTTTAAAATCATTCCCGGCGTTCTATATAGTTACGGGGTTGCCGTTAAGACAACCCCGCGGTGGTACGTTGAATTATTTCGCCGTGGAACTTTCGGTTTCGGCGTCCTTTTCGGACATAACGCCGAGACGCGTTCCGATTTTCACTTTATCTTCGTCTTTCTTCTTGTTGTAAGTATAATAATCGCTTTCGGCAAAATCGTCGCCCTTTTCTTCTTTAACCGCTTTAACTCCGTTTGCGATTTCTGCCATATCGATCGCGTAAACGTAAGACTTATAGGCGGAATCGGAATATACGCAAAGGAAGAAATATTTACCGTTCGCATTCACGACTTCGGGAGTGTACCAGGAAGTGTTGAGCGAAAGGGTGTTTATTCTCAGAGCCTCGGCTTTTTCGCCTTTTAAAAGCGCGGTGAGATTTATTTTATAATAGTTGCCGTCGGAATTCGTATAATAGAGGAAATCGACGTCGCCTTCATGCGAGATGAATTTAAGCGTTGCGGTTTTGAGCGCTTTCTCGTCGGAAACGGCAATCACGCCGAAGTCCGATCCCGAAGTCGTGTCGGCGGCTTTCTTATAATCGAATTTGACAAGGCCGAGCGAAGAATCGACGTAAATAGTTACGAGGTTTTCGCCTTCGTTGTAGAACAGAACGGTATCCGCGAAAGCGGCGGTCGTCTTGGTCGTTGCGTACGTAAGAGTTTCCGTCTTGTCGTCCGCATCGGTAAGGACGTTGTATTTAACCGAGCCGATAGCCGTGTTAAGAGTCGTTTCGGTGTAATAAAGTTTGCCGTTTTTATGTCTTAAAAGATCGAACGTAAGACCGATAAGTTCGCCCGTGACGGTTTCGTCGTTAACGATACCGACGCCGGAAACAACCTTCTTCTCGGTTGCTTTTCCTCCGTCCAAAGTTACTTTGTAAATATCGTAATAACTTTCTGCGGTGGCGTTTTCGTCGTCCTGCCAACGTTTGACGTCGATGGGGTTGTAAGTGTAATAAATACAGGAGGCGGCGTTATCTTCGTCGAACATAACTTCCTTAACCGAGCCTCTCTTCGCATCGTTACCCTTGTCGGCGTAAGTGGTGCTTTCGGTGTTGAAAACTTCCTTGCCGGATATCGCGTCGTAAACGTAAAGGTTCGTGCTGTAAACCGCAAGGTAAACGCTGTCGCCCGAAGCGATGAATCTGAACTTTGCGTCGTGCGAGAAATCTTTATCCGCGATTTTTGCGGAAGTTTCGGAAGCGTCGAGTTTCGTTCTGAAGAAAAGAAGCTGGTCGTTCTTCGTTTCGCCTTTTTTGTTGTTCTCGGTGGACGGAACGGCGTAATAAACGTATTCTCCGTTGATGTAGAAACCCGCGGTTTTATCGTCGGAAACGATAAGTTTGGAAACGACCGTTTCGTATGCGGCGTCACCTGCCGTAAGTTTGTCTTTTTTCACTCTCATAAGAGCGCCTTTCGTAACTTTCCCCGTTTTATAAGTCGTGGAGTAACTCTCGACGCCGTTGATAAAATATACGTAACCGTTTGTGGAAGCAACGAAACCGCCTTTCATATCGGTTCCCTTATCTCCGTTTGCGAGTGTGTTGCCCGAACAAGCGGTAAAGCCCAAAGCCATACAT
Source organism: uncultured Eubacteriales bacterium (assembly GCA_900548285.1). Classification (GTDB taxonomy): domain Bacteria; phylum Bacillota; class Clostridia; order Christensenellales; family Borkfalkiaceae; genus UBA10281. Next base: position 25,201 of record URKE01000015.1, read on the forward strand.
AAAACCGCTATCAAGCAAACAATTTTTTTGCCCATAAATTTTCTCCTTTGCCGTTAGGGTTCGTCGCCGACGCGAATCTTCGGAACGAAGCCTCCGACATATCTTTGTTTCGTGAAGCATAAGATATCGTGAGCGACCGCGCGGCCGCCACGTCTACGCTCGTATACGCTTTCTAATTATATACTATTTTTGTTAAATAATCAAATATTTATCGGACATTTTTTTATATAAAATTAAAAAAAGGAGTGAGAAAATGGAAAAAATAGGTCTTTTCGATCTTATCGACAAAATCACGACGCCGTCCTCCGGCGGAAAAACGTTTGACAATTCAACCGAAACCCGCTCTGCCCGCCCGCAGACCGGCAAAAAGGAAAACGAAAACCTGCGCGATCCCGATTTCGGCGCGCAACCGCAATATATGATGAACGCGAAGATGCAGGCGTTCATGGAGCGGCACGAAAATCTTAAAGCGGACGTTCCCCCGATACAAAAAAAGAAGAGGACGGCGAAAAAAAAGGAAGAAAAGCGCGATTAAGCGTTCTCTTCCGTCGTGATTCATTATTTTCGGTTTGCTTCGATTTCAGTTCCCGGCAAGCCGGTTTCAATCGTTTTTACGGCGTAAAACAAGCCGGTTTTAATCGTTTTTACGGCGTAAGCCAAGTCGATTTTAATCGTTTTTTACGGCGTAAAACAAGCCGGTTTCAATCGTTTTTCACGGCGTAAAACAAGCCGCAATGGCAATACCCTTCAAACGAAGGGTCTTTTAACTGCGCGCGGAATTCCTCGCACATACATTTATATTCAGGGCGTTTTCCCACGCGGCAGGGACAGTAACCGCCCTTTGCGACAAGCCCTTCCGCAACGGTTTTCACCACTTCTTTGTCCTCGTTAAGCCTTATTCTCACAGACAATACCTCCTTATCGTTTCACCCACTCCGCCATGGTCGTTGTCCGCGTCGGTAACGGCGTCGGCGATCGCTTTCAACTCTTCTCTGCCGTTTTTCATCGCAACGCCGAGCCCCGCGGCTTTAAGCATAGGCGCGTCGTTGAGTTCGTCGCCCGTCGCAACGCATTCCTCGGGTTTTATTCCCCATATATCGGCGAGGGCTTTAACCGCAAGCCCTTTGTCGCAACCTTTCGGCATAAAATCGAGCATTCCCTTATAGGACTCGGCGATTTCGCAATCCTTGCCGAAAATTTCGAGCGATTTTTTCAAAGACGTTTCTATCCGGTCGGAATAACCCGCCAGCATAACCTTCGGCGTGACGATTTTGTTGTTCTTTACAAACTCCCCGAGGTCGCCGACGGCGTTTACTTTAACTTTGCAGGTATCGGCGTAAAACGCGGAAAACTCCGTGACTTCTTCCGTGAATACTTCCTCGCCGCAATAGACGAAAGAAAGCAGTTTTCCTTCGTGAGCGAACTCGATAATCTTACGCGCGAGTTCCGTTTGAATACCCGTGGAAAACAACGTCTTTTTGTTTACGTTATCCCACACTTCGCAACCGTTATATGCGGCTATAAGTTGATTAAACGGGAATTTTTCGAGCATACGGATTGCCGACGCCGTCATTCTTCCCGTGCATAAAGCGAACTTTCCGCCGCTTGCGACGAACTCGCCTATCGCCTCCGTATTTTCATTCGGAATCCGCCCGTCGGACGAAAAAAGCGTTCCGTCAAAGTCGCTTATCAAAGCCTTATATTTCATCTCTTATCCTCTTAATAACGCACAGAATGATGGTGACCACGGCAACCGAAAAAGAAATTATCGAGCCGATATTATATGCGCCGCTCGTCAGAAGCGCGACAACGAAGGAAAATGACCTCGAAAACACAGCCGCGTAATAACCGCAAGCCGCAAGTTTGCCCCTTCTCTTCGCGAGGGAATAAATCACGCCCGTGAGGCCGAACGCCAGAACGGAGAAGTAAACCGCCGCCGCGGCAATCGTTTCGTAAAGAGAAAGAGAGGCCGGATTTTTAACCATCCCGTCAAGAAGAACGGCAAGGAAAACTCCGCCGCCGATTGCAACGTAACAGAGAATGTTCACGCCCGTTTTGACTTTCTTTCTCAGGCAGAACCTGAGAATGAATATAACCACCGACAAAACGAACGTATACGCCGGCAAAAACGCGATCATTATCGGCTCGACGACGGCGTAAACCGCTCCCGAACAAAGCGAAAACACGAACGCCGCAACACCCGCGCCGTCTATAAACGACGACGGAACAGCCTTAGCCGCCGCCACTGCCGCGAACGCCGACGAAACGACGGCGAACACCGCAAACAAAGAAACAAACCGCTCGCTTACGACGTTTTCGGTCAACCCCGAAACGACGCATAACGCAAACAACGCCGAAACGACGAGCGCGACGACGATTGCAGACCATACGAGAGGTTTCGTGAAAACTTCTGCCGTGTAACGGCTGAGTTCAGACTTCTTTCTCTTTTTGAGTTCGGCTTTGAACGAATCGTCCTCGGGTCTGAATTCGCCTTCGGGTTTGGACTTATCGTAATCCCAGACGATTATGCGGGGTTTGGACGTTATTCTGCCCGCCTGATTTTTTTCGCCCGCGCTGACGCATTCCTTCACGGCGCAACGCTTGGACTTATCGTGAGTGACAACCGCGCCGACGATTTTCGTTTCGCCGAAAATCCCGCCCGCTTCGCCGTAACCGAGAAGAAAACTCTTATCGCCGTAAACGTGCTTGTAAGCGCGTTCCGTTCTCTTAAGAAAATCGGCGTCGGGCGATTTGGCGTAGCACTCCCGAAGCCCTTCGGAAATTTCTCCGCGCAGAGCCTTCGCCTCGATTTTGCACTTCTCCACAGATTTTTCAATCTCGGATATTTTCGCGTTCAACTGATAAATATAGATATCGTACTCGTTGTTTTTGATCTTCCCGTTTTTCTTGCGATAAACGGCGACTTCTTCCGAAAGTTTATTTTTCTCGGAGGTTTTTCGGCGAATGAAATCGCTTATAAAATCGAGCCTTTTCATTTTTTTAACCGTTAACGTGAACAATTCTCCGATTTCCATAACATCCTCCGCAAAATAATACTTGTTTCTCGCTTATTTTATCATTTTTTTCGTTGTTTGTAAAGGAATACGACCGCCGTTAAATTATAAAACGATGAAATATAAACCGCGTAGCCACAGGCGATTGCGTTAGAACCCGCCAAAACGCCGATATTTTCGATGATTTGTTGCAAAGGCGAGAACGGTAGTACTGTACGTACATCGTCCGAGAATTTGCAAAAAAGCGCGTAAATAGCTGCGTTTTTGCAAGGTTCGTATTATTTTTGTCTGGCATAATAAAAACCCCTCGGCGAGGGGCTTTGTATTTATCGGCAGTTTCGTTATTTATCGATTATTTCGCTTACGTAATCGGCGATGATAGTCGCCGCTTTCGTCGTGCCGATACGCGTGTTGATGACGAGGTCGTAATTTTCGACTGCGCCCTACACCATCGAACCGTATTTTTTATAATACGCGGCGCGCGCTTTATCGTTCTTTTTAATCGTCTTCTGCGCTTCGAGCGGGGTTATGCCGTAACCTGCGGATACCCTCGCGATTCTCTGCGACATAGGCGCGCAAACAAACACGCGGATAACGTTGTCGTAATCCTTGAGAACCGACTGAGCGCAACGCCCGACGAACACGCACGAGTTTTTGTCCGCAAGTTTTTTAATGACGTTCGACTGTCCTATGAAAACTTTATCGTAAAGGGAAAGCGATTCCCCGCCGAGAAATCCGTTATACCAGAAAGCGTTTGTCGCTCTGTCCTCCGCGGAAAGCACTATGTGTTTATCGTACCCGGTGACGACCGAAGTCATTTCTGCGAGCGTTTTGTCGTAACACTTTATTCCGAGTTTCACCGCGAGTTTCGACGCGGTTTCCGCTCCGCCCGAACCGAACTGTCTGCTGAGCGCGATGTAAAACCTCTTCTTTTCTTCCATACGTATGTTCTCCTTCTGCAAATCTCCCTATGCTGATATTTTACTACCGATCCGAGGTTTTGTCAACAGCAAATCGAAATTATTTTCGCGTATTTTCCCTGTCCGCGGGTTTGGTCCTGACGACTTTTACGATAAACACGACGAGCATTGCTATCGCGATCGCGAAAAGAACGTAAATGATGATATCCACGTAATCTTTGAAAAACAACGTGAGAAGCGTTATAATCGCGCCGGCTATAAGGTTTCCGCCCGCAATCGGGAGAACGGACTCCCTGAATTTCAGCCCGAGAAACACCGCGATAGCCGTACCCGTCCACACGCCAGTCACTGGGAACGGAACGGCGACGAACACGAAAAGACTGATCATCATTATTTTTTTCGCTTCGGATTCCGTCGAACCGTCGGTTTTTTTCGCGATTTCGGCGGCTTTGTTTTTAAAAATCGCCTCCACCTTTTCAACGAGTTTCCTTATGAACCCGATTTTTTTGAGAAGGGCGAACACGGGCAGAAGAATGAAAAATTCGACGATCGAAATCAGCGTAGAACCGAGATACGCCACGCCCGCCGTCACCCACAAATTAAGCCCGAAAAGCCCCGTTCCGATGGGTATCGCTCCTTTTAATTCTATAAGCGGAAACATCGAAACGAAAAGCGTGGCGACATATTCGTTTCCGCCGAAAATTCCGAGTAAAAACCGTCCTAAAGATTCTGCCATAAAACTCCGATAAAACGCTTGTTTTTTTCCTTATTTTATAATATTATATCACCGTAACGAAATTATGTCAAACGGAGAGAATATGGAACTTCAGAAATTGCTTTCCAAGGCGAGAAGAGCCGCGGAAGATTACGGAATGATAGAGGACGGAGATAAAATCGCCGTGGGGCTTTCGGGCGGAAAGGACAGCGTGACTTTGCTTTATATTCTCGCCACGATGAGGCGTTTTCTGCCCCAAAAATACGAGGTCGTGGCAATCTCCGTGGATATGGGGCTGGGGCCGGACGAACACGAGGTCAACGCCGTCAAAGATCTTTGCAGAGAACTCGATGTGGAATATTTTATCGAACCCACGCATATAGGCGAAATCGTTTTCGATATAAGAAAAGAGCCTAACCCGTGCAGTCTTTGCGCTAATATGCGGCGCGGCGCTCTGAATAATTCCGCCGTGGCGCACGGATGCAACAAAGTCGCTCTCGGTCATCATGCGGACGACCTTATCGAAACGCTGTTTTTATCGTTGTTTTACGAAAGCAGGCTTTCCACCTTCTCCCCCATGACGAAACTCGACAGAAAGGGGCTTACGGTCATCCGCCCGATGATTTACATCCGCGAAAAAGAAATCGCGTCGTTCGCAAAGGATAAACCCATCATTCACAACCCCTGCCCTGCCGACAAGCACACCAAAAGACAATATATTAAAAATCTTTTGAAAACTCTGGAAAAGGACAATAAAAAAATCAAAGAAAACGTTCTCGGCGCGATAACTCACCCCGAACGCAACGCTCTTTTCGACGATTTGCCCGAAAAGACGGATAAAAATCCCGACGACAATTAACGCACCAACGATAATTAACACCCGACGACAATTAACACCCGACGACAAATTAACGCCCGACGACAATTAACACCCGACGACAATCAACGCCCCGACGACGTCAATTAACGCGGCGCCGTCAAGGCGCGCCGCGATTTGCAATTCATATTGCGCGGCTATCGATAATAAAATATAGTGTATGTATCTGTATTTCTTATCTACGATTCCGTGCGCGGTGAAACTGAACGGAGAATATCTCGGCGTGGCAAGCGAAAATTATTCCGTTTTGCCGGACGAAAAAGGGCTGTTCGAGTTTGTTCCGCTCTGCCGCGGATATAATCAGTCGTGCTTCGTCTGGAACGGCAAACTCGTCGATGACGATGAAAATACGCGGATAATCGACCTATACGGCGGTTTTTTAATTATCCCGAAGTTTACGAGGCAGGTTGTTTCGGATTTTAAGGAACTGTTTTTCAAAACGATCGAATTTCCCGATTATTCGGTTGAAGTTCGCGTTTTCACCGAAAACGGAGTTAAACTGAGCGTCGGACGAGGAAAAGACAAAGTAATCGAAAACGTCCCGTTTTCCCCCTCAACGCTCAACCTCGAAAAGGCATTTATCGACGGAAAAGGTTATCTCGTCGCGTTTTTGTCGGACAAAAAAACGGCGGTTTTCGGATTTGAAATAACGAACGGGATTTTGAACGGCAACGGCATACGCAACGTTTTAAAACGAGAGTGCGACGGCTACAAAGCCGAAAACGAAACGGTAATTCTCTCCGGAACGTTAAACGATATTCTGCGCCACACCGTAACGTCCGTCTGGACTTTCCGCGACGGCGTGAAACTTGCCAAAGCCGACATCTGCCGCGGCAAAGAACCGTACGAACTGCCGGAAAAACTCCTGCCTTACGCGTTTTTTGAAGAACTGCGGCTGGGAAAAGACGTTTCCGATTTTTTAACGCCGAAAATCCGCCCGCGCGCAGAAGAATTAAAGGCTTTCATAGGCGATTTTTCCGCAGCTTTACCGCCGCCGCATTTCAGAGCGGATAACGAAATCCTTTTGCTTTACGGCAACCGCGCGGAATATGCCGCAATCGATTTCGCGGGGCGGCTTATTGATAACGTGAAAATTACTTCAAACGGAAAATAGCATATTTCATAAACGAACGCGGCGCCCTGAAAATTTTTCGGGGCGGCGCGAAACGTTTGCGTAAATATTTTCAAACCCGCGACGATTATTCTACGGTTTGCCCGAATACGCTTTCCATAAGGTCGGAAGCGGGATCGTAGCCTTCCTGCTTCAAGCGGAATTTCCTCGCTGCGGTTTCGAGAACGATGGGGATATTTCTTCCGGGCGTTACCGGAATGGTTACTTTCTGAATCTTTATGTCCAGAATATCTTCATAAACTTCGTTTATGCCTATTCTGTCGTAATTTTTGCCCTGCTCCCACGGCGACAACTCGGCGATTATGTCCACGCCTTTTTCCGGCCGAACCGAACCGGGACCGAACATTCTCTGAATATTGATTATGCCGATTCCTCTTATTTCCATATAATAACGGATTTTTTCGGGAGATTTGCCAACAAGTTGATCGTTGATGTTCTTGATGATTACCGAATCGTCCGCGATAAGACGATGCCCGCGGTTGACGAGTTCGAGCGCGATTTCGCTCTTTCCCACGCCGGACTTGCCCGTTATCAGTATTCCCACGCCGAAAACGTCCACCAGAACGCCGTGCATAACTTCCGTAGGCGCTAAAAGTTCGCTCTGGTAAATGGTTATATCGTTTATAAGAACCGTCGTTATCTTAGACGATCTGAAAAGCGGACAATTATATTTCTTCGCCGCTTCGAGCGTGTCGGCGGTAAATTCAAGCCCACGCGCGATGATAAGACAGGGAATGTTTTTCCCGAAAAGCGCGTCGATCATCGTGAGGCGTTTTTCCCTGTTCAGTTCGCGCATATACTCGTATTCCGCGTGACCGAGAACCTGAATTCTCGTCGAATCGAAATGTTTCAGATATCCCGAAAGTTGAAGTCCGGGACGCGAAACGCTTATCGACTGCAAAGGCACTTCGCCCCTGCCCCCGAAAACAACTTCGAGATCGAGCGCGCGCGCAAACTCGCTCACGCTTATTTTTATCACTTCCGTGTTTACTTTTGTCGGTTTCATTGATTTTCTCCTTTTTGTGTTTTGTCCGAAAAATATTTCAAAACGGCTTCGGCGTGTTTTTCGCCTATGCCGGGTACGCTCATAAGTTCTTCTTTCGTCGCTCTTCTCACGTTTTCCGGGCTGCCGAATTTATCTAAAAGAGCCTTCCGCTTCTTCGCGCCGATTCCCTCGATATTTTTGAGTTCGGACTGAAGATTCGTCTTTTCGTGGGCGCGGCGATGATAGGTTATCGCAAATCTGTGCGCCTCGTCCCTGAGCCTTTGCAAAAGCCGCAGAACGTAATCTCTTCTCGGCAAAACGATCGGCTCGGGCGAGTAAAGCGTGAAAATTTCCTCTTCCTTTTTCGCGAGCGAAATAAGGTCGATATCGAAGGCGCCCATCGCCTCGAACGTTTCCCTGACGGAGGACAGTTGCCCTTTGCCGCCGTCGATGACGATAAGGTCGGGCTTTTTGAATTTCTCCTCTTCTTCCGTTCCGAGTTTGGCGAGCCGCCTTGCGAGAACTTCCTGCAAGCACGCAAAGTCGTCCGAACCTTCCACGGTTTTTATGCGGAAACGTCTGTATTCCTCCTTCGCCGCTTCGCCGTTTTCAAAAACGACCATCGACCCGACTTTATCCACGCCGCTGATATGCGAAATATCATAACACTCGATGCGTTTCGGCTCGTTTTTGAGCGACAACAACTTCTTCATTTTCATGCAGGCCGCAGTCGTCATATCGTCTTTATGCCTGATTCTGTCCACCTCTTTTTCGAGGTAGTCTTCGGCGTTTTCCGTCGCCATAACGACGAGTTTTTTCTTGTCGCCGCGTTCCGGAACGTAAATCCGCACGGTTTTCGAAAACGTCTTTTTAAAATACTCCGCAAGGATTTCCGCATCGTCGATCGGCTCGGAAAGCATTATCTCGTCGGGAATCTCCACCCCCGAAACGTAATACTGAGCGATGAACGCCGAAAGCCTTTCGCCGTTCGTTTCTTCCGCGTCGGTCGAGGCGAAGTTTTTGCCGCCCTGCATTCTTCCGCTTCTGACGAATAAAGCGTTTATCGCGCTGTAAACTCCGTTGGACGCGACCGCGATTACGTCCGCGTTGACGAATCTGTTGAGCGCGGTGATTCTCCTGAGTTTTATCTTGTCGAGCATTTTAAGTTTTTCCCTGTAAGACAGAGCCAACTCGAACTCTTCGATCTCAGAGCATTTCGCCATTCGCTCTTTCAGCACTTTTTCAACCTTGTCGTCGTCGCCGGAAAGGAAATCGAGCGCGCCGCGCACTCTCTCGTCGTAATCTTTCTTTGAACATTTTCCCGCGCAGGGCGCAAGGCACTTCCCTATGTGATAGTTAAGGCACTCGCGCTTCGGTTTGTTTTCGTCGATTACCGTCGAGCATGACCTTATCGAATAAGCGGTGTTGATGATTTCGAGCGTGTCCTTAACGTTCACGCCGCCCATATACGGACCGAAATATCTCGCGCCGTCACGCTTTATCTTCCGCGTTATCGCGAACGACGGAAAATTCTCTTTGAGATTGACTTTTATATAAGGATACGTTTTGTCGTCTTTTAAGAGAATGTTGTATCGCGGTTTATGTTTTTTGATAAGGTTGTTTTCAAGCGAAAGAGCGTCGATTTCGGATTCCGTTATAATGTAATAGAAATCGGCGATATTGCTCACCATAGCCGCAACCTTCTCGGGCTTTTTCGTGGAGTAAAAATATTGCTTTACTCTGTTTTTCAGAATTTTCGCTTTGCCGACGTAAATTATCGTTCCCGTTTTGTCGAGCATAACGTAAACCCCGGGCGACGTCGGCAACATTTTTATTTTGCTTTCAAGTATTTCGTTCATTATAATTTTTATAAAAATCGCGGTTAAAGAACTTATAGCGCGACTTTTGCAGTTTAATCAGATTAAGATAAACGCTCTCGCGACCGTTTGTTAAAGCGGGCGAAATGTTTTTCGGCAAGTTCTTTCAGCCGCTCGTTCTCGTTTAGCGAAGGCGTTTCCATGCACACGTTCAACAAAACGTTCAGTTCCTCGCCGATTTCCTTGCCTTTAAAACCTATCGACGCGAGTTCGTCGCCGGAAACGTTAAGCATTTTTAGCGAATAACACTCTCCTCTTTCGATTATTTTTTGAACTTTTTCAGTGATTTTTGCAGTTTTCTCGCTCTCGGCAACGACGACGTCCGTCCCCTGAGCCTTGTTGTCCGCATTTTTCACTTTAACGAGATCAAAAAACGCTTCTTCGCCTGATTCTCCGAGCATTTTTTTCAGTTTGAAATTGCTTTCGGGGAAGGGAGCGTCGTGTCTTTTTATCAAAAAAAGCACTTTTTCTCTGAACGCGACGGGGGCTTTCAACCTTTTCAGAATCTTTTCGGCAATCACCGCAGACATTTCGGCATGCCCGTAAAAATGCCCTTCGCCGTCCCGCATGAAGAACGCGGCGGGCTTTGCTATGTCGTGAAGAAACATGGTCATTCTTAGCGCAGGCTCGGGCGCGATTGCCGCAACCGAACGGACGATATGCTCGTAAACGTCGTACAAATGCCACTTGCTGTGTTGGTCGAAATCGAAACAAGGGCGGATTTCGGGAACGATTTCCGCAATTATTTCGCGGTAATTCATAAGCGCGTTAAAAACGTCCTTGCCGCAAAGAGTTTTGATGAGTTCCGAAAAAATTCTCTCTGCGGAAACGTTTTTCAGTCCGCTTTTCAGTTTTTCGGCTGCGGCGAGAGTCTGCTTTTCTATCGAAAATCCGAGTTTCGACGAAAATCTCACCGCCCTCAGAATTCTGAGCGAATCCTCGGAAAATCTCTCTTCCGGATTGCCGACCGCGCGTATTATTTTGTTTTGGATATCGGATAAGCCGCCGTATAAGTCGATTAAACCGTCTTTTTCATTGTAAGCAAGCGAATTTACGGTGAAATCCCTTCGCCTTAAATCCTCCGCGATATCGCCTACGAATTCAACCGCGTCCGGGTGTCTGTTATCCGAATAACCGCTTTCTTTTCTGAAAGTCGTTATCTCGACCGCATTGCCGCCCGCTACAACGCTCACCGTGCCGTGTTTTATGCCTGTTTCGATAACGCGGAAATCGGAAAACGTCGATTCGATTTCTTCGGGGAGAGCGGACGAAGCCACGTCCCAATCGTCGGGGGAAAGACCGAGCGCGCAATCACGCACCGCGCCGCCGACGGCATAAGCGGAAAACCCGCGGGAATTTAATCTGTCGATAATTTCGCGGACGTAAGCAGGCATAGTTATCCGCTCGGTCGGCGAAAAAACTCTGCCGCCCGAAACGTTTTCAACACCGCTCATCGCGTTGCGCCCTGCTCCACGGCAAACGCTGTCTCGATGAAATCGCCGATTTTTTTATAAGCGTCCTCTCTCGAAGTGTCGTTTAAAAGTTCGTGGCGGACGCCCGGATAAAGCACTTTTTCCACCTTTTCCACTCCGACTTTATGCTTATAAAAATCATAAAGTTTGTCGATGAGTTTGCCGTAACCGCCGACGGGATCGTCCTTACCCGCAATTATCAGAAGCGGCATATCCGTATTTACGTTTTTATAGTATTTTTTCTTATAATTCTTGGATAAATTACCGAAAAACGACTTATAAAACGCATAAGACAACGTAAAATTACAATCCGGACATTCGGCGTATTTATCGCATTCCTCGAGAATCGACGAAATGAAAGTACCTTCCGCGCATTTTTTGTTATAAATCCCGAAAGAAAGTTTTTCGATGAGTTTTGCGGGACGATTTTTCTTTCCGAAAAGGCAATTCGCGGACGCGACGACGTTAGCGAAGAACGACGAAGCGTTGTGAAGATACGCGCTCCCGCACAAAACCGCGCCGCAAGCGTTATCGGGATAGCGTTCGATATACGCCTGAGTCAAAAACGACCCGTAACTATGCCCGAAAATGAAAAACGGGAGATCGGGGTATTCTTCTTTGTAAATTTTCGTGAGCGTTGCCATATCTTTGAGCGTATCCTCGAACATTTCGCCCTCGCAATAACCCGTTTTGCCGGGATCGGTAAGCCCGTGTCCGCGATGGTCGTCGCCGAACACGAGAAAACCGCGCCCTTTTAAATACTCCGCAAAATCGTCGTATCTCACCGTGCTTTCAGCCATTCCGTGCGCGATCTGCACAAGCCCGGTCGGGTTTTCCGGCTTCCATTCTCTGTAACCGATTTCCTTTCCGTCGTAAGAAACAAACGTTTTTTCAGTCATAATAAACACCTCTCAACGGCTTTTTGCCAGCCTTTATATAATTTATCGTATTTTTCCCGATCGTTTTCGGGTTCAAAGAGTTTTTCGCAACCCCTGAGCGAAAGGATATCTTCGGGACGAATCAGCCCCAGACCTATCGCGCAAAGGAACGCCGCCCCAAGCGCGGTACTCTCTTTTTCCTTCGGTCTGTTCACGCAAACGCCGACGACGTTCGCCTGAAAATTCATTAAAAAATCGTTCGCGGACGCGCCGCCGTCGCATTTGAGTTCGGAAAGTTTGCTGCCGCTTTCCTTTTCCATAACGCTCACAAGGTCGCGCGCGGAATAAGCCATCGCCTCCAGCGTGGCGCGGGTTATGTGCGCCTTCGTCGTCGCGCGAGTTAGCCCCACGATAATTCCGCGCGCGTCGGGATTCCAGTACGGCGCGCCAAGCCCCGTGAACGCAGGCACAACGTAAACACCGTCCGTCGATTCCGCTTCTTTCGCCAAAGACTCGCTGTCGGCGGATTTTCTGAAAAATCCGAGATTGTCCCTCAGCCATTGAACCGCGCTCCCGGCATTGAAAACGCTCCCTTCAAACGCGTAAACAATCCTTCCGCCGATTCCGTATCCTATTGTCGTTACAAGCCCGTTTTGCGAGATAATCGACTTATAGCCCGTGTTATAAAGCATAAACAACCCCGTGCCGTAAGTGATTTTGCTGTCGCCTGCATTAAGGCAACCCTGCCCGATAAGCGCGGCTTGCTGATCGCCCGCCATTCCGCAGATAGGGATTTTCAAACCGTTATATTCAAATTCGCCCACGCGCGCGTCGGACATAACAATCTTCGGCAGCGATCGCTTATCCACGCCGAAAAGATCGAGAAGGTCGTCGTCCCACGAAGCGCTTCCGAGATTGCAAAGCATCGTTCTCGAAGCGTTTGTGACGTCGGTTACGAACGCTTTTCCGCCGGTAAGTTTGTAAGCGAGAAAACTATCGACCGTGCCGAAACACAGATCGCCGGATTCCGATTTCGCCTTTATCTCCGGAACATTATCAAGCAGCCACTTCATCTTGCTCGCCGAAAAATACGCGTCGCAAACAAGTCCGGTTTTTTTTCGGATAAAATCGCCGTGGGTTTTCGCTATCGCGTTCATAAATTCCGCGGTGCGGCGGCACTGCCACACGATCGCGTTATAAAGCGGCTTACCGGTTCTTTTATCCCATGCGACGACCGTTTCGCGTTGGTTGGTTATACCTATCCCCTTAACCTCGCTCGCGTCATCGCACAATTCCAGAATTTCCACGAGCGAAGCAAGCGTTTCCGCGTAAATTTCGGAAGCGTTTTCCTCAACGAAGCCCGCTTGCGGATAAAACTGTTTTATCCGCGACGACTTCTGCGCGACTATTTTGTTTTTCGTTAAATCATAAAGGATTGCGCGGGTACTCGTCGTTCCCTCGTCTATCGCGATTATATACGCCATTTCATCTCCTATGCCAGCCGCTTTAAGGACGCACCCCGAAAACTGCCTTATTTATATTGTAAACTAATTTTCAACTATTTACAAGTCATTTATAATCTTTTTTTTCAAAGCGTTCATACTATGAGTATAGGAAAACACGAATGAGCGTCATTATTCTGACGGGAGGCGGAACGGCGGGGCATTGCATACCCTGTTTCGCGCTTTTACCCGACCTTAAAAAATCGTTCGACGAGATTTATTACGTCGGCGATAAAGATAAAATCGAAAGCAAACTCGCCGAAAAACACGGCGTAACGTTTTTTTACGCGCCGACCGTGAAACTCGAACGAAGATTAACGCCGAAAAACGCGCTGATCCCGATAAAACTTTTAAAGGCGATTGCCGCCGCAAAAGGGATTTTGAAAAATCTGAAACCCGACGTCGTTTTTTCAAAGGGCGGCTACGTCGCCCTGCCCGTGGTAATCGCGGCGCATAAACTCGGGATACCCGTTGTTTCGCACGAATCCGACTTATCGATAGGGCTTGCGAATAAAATCGCTTTGAGATATTCCGCAAAACTTCTCACGGGTTTTCCGCCGACTGCGGAAAACATAGCGAAAGCGGAATATACCGGGATTCCGCTCGACAAAAATCTGTTCAAGCCGAGAGAAAAAGGCAGATTGTTCAAAAAATACGGATTCGACGATAAAAAACGAACTATTCTGATAACGGGCGGAAGTCAGGGAAGCGCGGCAATCAACAACTCGACCGAAGGTTGTATTGAAAATCTCGCCGAAAAATACAACGTTTTGTGGCTCGCCGGAAAGGGGAAATCAAGCCACGTTAAAATCAAAAACGTATACTGCGCGGAATTTTGCGAGAATATGGGCGAGGCTTACGCCATAGCGGACGTATGCGTTTCGCGCGCGGGGGCAAACACGTTATTCGAACTCATCGCGCTCGGTATCCCGACGCTCGCTATCCCCCTGCCGAAAGGAAATTCCCGCGGAGATCAGGTGGAAAATGCCGCGTATTTCAAGAAAAAAGGAATAATTTCCGTACTAACCGAAGATAAACTCACGCCCGAATCGCTCGAATATTCGATAGGCAGACTTTTTGAAAATGGGAAAAGTTATACAGCCGCGTGCAAAAAACTCGATTTGCGTTCCGCAAACGAGCGGGTTTTATCTTATTTGAGTAAATATGCCCGTCATACAAAATAAATGTCCGACAATAAAAACGCGCGGTCGCCCGAAAATTTCGGG
>URKE01000016.1 GCA_900548285.1 uncultured Eubacteriales bacterium
GGAAGGAATAAACCGAGCCGCCCGCTCCGCCGGGGATTATGAACGGCGAGCCGCCTTGAGATTTAATATAATCGCAAAGCCTGGCGAATTCTTCGAGCGAAGAGGGCAAACCATCGTCTGACGTGCCGTATACGCCGTCGGGACCGCAGGATTTCTGCATGTCCTCAGGATTGACGAATTTAACCGTTCCGTATTTGCCTTCGTGAGTTACCGTTTTGGTTGCGTCCGGTTTTGCAAAATAAAATCCTTTCTCTTCGAAGTAGTTAACGTCGTAAGTCAGACTGTTACTCCATTCGTACTGAGGAAGTCCGTAATAATGGCGTTGTCCGTCCGCGCTTTCGTAACCGAGCATTCTCTTCTTTGCGTCTGCGTCGATTGTAAGCTTCTGATCGTTTTCGATATAGCTTACGATTTCATCAAGTTGCATAAGTTCATTCGATGCCGAATAAGTGTACATATCCGCTTTTGCTTCATCGAGATAGATATCGTTACCGTCCGAACTGAGGCTGTCGTAAGGAATAAGTTTATTGTCCTGAATCGTTATGTTTACGCCTTTCTTGTCGCTTTCGTAAGATTCGTCTTTCTTAAGTTCCGTAAATCTTGCCGCTGCATCCTGAATCCATTTTATTGCTCCGTTTCTGGTTGCCGTTCCCGTAAAAACGAGAACGTTTATGCCGGTTTCGGCAGATGAAGATTCTCCGCTGTTTCCACCGGTTGACGTGTTGCCTCCACCGCCACAAGCAATAAAAGTGGCAGACATGCATAATGCCATAGCGCCGCATAATGCTTTTTTAATAAATTTGCTTTTCATTTTTTACTCCTGTAAATTATAATTAATTACCGAAAGGTTCTTGAATTTCCTTATCGGGCGATTGTACGTTTTTGTTTTTTCGGGCGGAAAGTTTTCCCGCCCGCCCGCTTGTTATTGTTTTTTATGCCGGAAGCGTTACGGTAAGTCCGTCGACGTCGGTATAAGGCGATACTTTTGTATTGTCGTTTCTGTCAATACCCGCAAGACCGACAAGAGATTTCGCGGTAACCGCGCAGTTTTCAAACGTATTCGCAGTAACGCCTGTCGGATAAGTGTAGTACGCGCTCGTTCCGAAAATCGTGTCGATATCCGTATTCTGAGAATTTATCGTCACGTTTACAAATTCGGACGAAT
The DNA here is from genome assembly GCA_900548285.1 of uncultured Eubacteriales bacterium. Lineage (GTDB taxonomy): Bacteria > Bacillota > Clostridia > Christensenellales > Borkfalkiaceae > UBA10281. The sequence goes on from URKE01000016.1 coordinate 1,166, forward strand.
GACAATATACCGCCGTCAACAATCCGCCTGCGGAATTAACCGCCGGAAGAGCCGTCGCTCCCTTGCCTTTAACGTTTATCGTTACGTTTTCAAGCCTTGCTCCTACCATGCTGTAACCTAAAATTAGTCTTTTAGATTCATAATTCTGATTGAAAGTAATATTTTTTATCACCGCGCCTTTTCCTATCGTTCCGAATAAACCGGTCGAGAAGAAAACGGTTGCGATGGTTTTATTGCCGCCGTCGAACGTTCCTCTGAAACCGAAATCGCCTTTATCGTTATTATTCCATTTTGCTATATTTCCGTAATTTACCCACGCGGTTTCGCCGAGATCCGCGGAAAGCCTGTAATAACCGTATTTTACGTTGTTCTCATCGAGAGTGACTGCGTCTTTAATGTCGTCATACGTTACGAGTACTTTCGTTATTACAAGCACGTTTACCGTTACGCTGTAATACGAGCCGTCTTTTTCCACGGTAACGACCAAAGCCTGATTGCCGTGTTTCCGGGCGTCGGCTTTATAATCATCGGTTAACGTCAATTTTCCGCCTGTAAACGTTGCGTTTTCGCCCGCAAAAGTTGCACCTATCACGGTCGAGGCGGCATATTCGCCCAAATCTACGGCGTATTCGCTTGCCTCGGAAAGAACGATCTCTCTCGTACCGTCCAGAGTTACGGGAGTCGCAACGAGTTCAACCGTCATGGTTATTTCGAAAATAACGGTCAGACCTTGCTCGTTTTTAGCCGTAACGCCGAATTTTTTAACGCCTATCTGGAAAGCGGTGAACGCATCGGCATTGATCGTCAGCGTTCCGTTTTCAAAAGAATACGCGGTAAATTCTTCGTTTTCTAAAACTATAGAAGTTATTTCGGTTAAATCGGGCAACTCGATTACAGCGGCTTGCCCTACCGTCATATTATCGGCGGCGACAGCGTCTTTATTAAGAGTAACGTTAAGACCTTCAACGCCCGCAATAGGCACGATCGGTTCATCCATTTTCTCCTTTATTGTAATACAAATTATACCGCCGATCGATCTGGCTTCTACCGTACAGTTCTCAAACGTGTTATATTTTGCCGGATTATAACTCCAATAAGAGAAACCGAACAACGTATCGAGATCGGAAGAAGATTTGATTTTTACGTTTATATATTTTGAAGAGTGGCTGAGTAACGCAGTAATTACGCCGCCTTCTGCATAATAAGAATTGCTCGATCCGCTTATGACGTTGATCGTTACGTTTTCGATCGTTGCCTCGGTAATGGTACGGGCAAGAATAGTTCTTCCATTAGCATAACTATACGAGTTTACGGTAAGGTTTTTGATATATGCGCCTTTACCGACTATCCCGAATATACCCATGTTGTAGATGATTGCAGAAATACTCTTGCCATTTCCGTCAAACGTTCCGCGGAATCCGTATTCGCCATTTGCGTTCTGCCATTTTTTATTACTGCTACCGTTATTTATTCCGTTATAGTTGGCTGCGCCGAGATCCGCAACCAGTTTGTAATAACCGTATATTGCGTATTCGTCGCCCTCCCCATTGAGCGCGGCGTTCAGCCCGTTCATGTCCTTAATCTCTTCGGTAACGAGAATTACCGGCACTTTGAGTTCGTGAGAGTAACCTTGCTCGTCCTTAACGGTAACGATTACGTTTTGCAAACCATGACGTTCTTTATCTGCCTTAACCTCATCGGGAATTGCAAACGATGTGATTTCACCGCTTATTTCCACGCCGTTGATAGTCATTTTTTCAACGGAAGCGTAGGTTGCGCCCTCGATTACAAGCGCGAGCCCGCTTGCGCTTACAACTAATTCTTTACGGGCGGAAGTAACCGTTTTATCATAGGAATAAGTTTCATTCCTATAACCGCATGAACAAACGATATAATCGAAAGTATCATCTGAAGAATCAACCGTGTAAACGTGCGCTTCAGCCCTAAACAAGGCATTGTAAACGATTTCGCCGGTTACTTCGGCAAGTTCGTTATCCCAACCGTCGAAAACGTAGTGATTTTCGGCATCGAAATCCTTAGCCGGATTCGTTTCGGGCGCCGTAGGCGCTGTTCCGTATTCTACTTGTTCTTCTTTAAGAACCTCGTCGCCGTTTTTGAACGTTACTTTATACTTGTTGAGCGTTTCGGCGAATTCTGCGGTTAAAATAATATTCTTGTCGATATTTGCAGGATCGACCGTTTGTCCGTTTTCGTCAACCCACCGCGCGAACGCATAGGAATATTGCGCATTGCCAGGTTTTTCGGGCGTGGCAGAATATTGCGGAAGAGAACCATAACTTACGTTTTCTTTGGCAAGTTCGGTTCCGTCGTAATTTTTAAACGTTACCGAATAAACCTCGGGAGTCCACTTCGCCGTCAAGGTCATATCTTTTTCAACCGTGTCGGTTTCAAATACCCACTCGGTATCTCCGTTATACCAGCCGCCGAAAACATAATGTTCCTTTACAGGGTTTTCAGGTCTGCTTAATTTTTCTCCCGATTTAACCTGTAACTCGGTGATTTCCGTACCATCGTTTGAATCGAATCTGATCGTAAGATGACTTACGTCATCAACACAACCTGTGGCAAAAATCAAGCAGATCGATAAAATCAGCGTTAAAAAAACTACTCTTTTTCTCATCATACACTCCTATCAATTGTTTTTATTTTCCATCGCAAATGCGACAAAACCCTTATTGAATACAATTCATTACTTGCATCAGTTTTCTTTAATGGTAAGCCCGTCGATTCCTGCAGCCGGAATGATCCCGTTTGAATGAACAAGTCCTGCCAAAGATTTGGCGTTGACCACGCAATTTTCAAACGTATTCGCTTTTTCCGCTTTGTAATTGCCGTAACTCATGCCGAACAACGTATCGAGATCTTTACCTTCGGCGTTTATAGTTACGTTTTTGTAATGCGTCGTATGGCTCATAAGTCCGGTTATTACGCCGCCTTCCTTCGTCGCATCCAATGTTTCGTATACGCTCTTTATGTTTATAGTTATATTTTCTATCGTAGCGCCGGTTATGCTGCGAGCCAAAGTCTGTCTGCCGTTCTGATAATAGTAAACGTTGAACGTTATGTTCTTAACGACCGCGCCGTTACCTATTATTCCGAACAGCCCGTGCGTTCCAAAGGCTCCGTCAACGGCAAAACCGCTACCGTCAAGCGTTCCTCGGAAACCTACGCTTCCGTCTGCATTTTGCCAACTGCCGTTGTTTGCAACGCTTATCCAGGCTGCGCTTGAACCTACGTTCTGGGTTAATTTGTAATATCCGTAAACAACGTTATCCGTTCCTGCCGTCATCGCCGCGGTAAGTTCGTCTATAGTCGAAATCGCTTTGGTTACGACGAGAACTTTTACGGCTACGATGTAATATTTGCCGTCTTTTTCTACGGTGACTTTCAACGTTTGCATTCCGTGCTTTTGTTTGTTTGCCTTATACTCTTCGGTAACAATAAGTTTTCCGTTGGCATACGTTACGTTTTCACCGCCGAGAGTCGCCGAGAGAACCGTTGAATCCGCATAGTCGCCGAGGTCTAAAGCGTATTCCGTTCCGTCAGCAAGAATAATCTCTCTATCTCCGTCAAGCGCAACCTCTTCGGCAGGCAACACTATAGTTGCGCCGAGATAGACAGTAACCGCTTTATCGCCGACTTTACCTTTTAAAACAAACGTTTTTGCGCCTATGTCGGACACGGTAAAGTTCTCTGTTATGGTAAGAATTCCGTTTTCAAACGTGAAGCCCTTAATCTCTCTTCCGTCAAACGTTATTGAATTGATTTCGGTTACGTCGGCATTTTCGTTGCCGAGAGTAAATTCCGCCGAGCCGCCGACGAGCGCGGTATTGTTTTCATCGCTGTAAGAACGGACGTAAGCGACCGTTATTCCTTCCACTCCGTCTATCGTGTAAAGAGATTCTGCAACGTTTGCTCTGAGGCAAAGAAGTCCGCCGATAGATTTAACGGTTATTTTGACGTTTTCGAAGGCGTTTGCCTTTCTCGGATCGTAATTCCAATAACTGCAACCGAACAGCGTATCCGTTTTTCCGTCCGAATTGATTTCAACGTTTCTGTAAATCGTCGAATGACTCATAAGCGCGGTTATAATTCCGCCCTCGGTAAGATAGGAGTCGGATTCTCCGCTCTCGATGTTTATCTTAACGTCCTCGACTACGGCGTCTCTTATCGAACGAGCAAGAACAGTTCTGCCGTTCGCATAACCGTATGCGTTTACGGTAAAGTTTTTGATGACGGCTCCTTTGCCGACAAGTCCGAATAAACCTCTCGAGAAAACAGTGCCGGTTATGGAATGTCCCGCCCCGTCGAGCGTTCCGCGGAAGCCGTAAAGTCCGTCCACGTTCTGCCAGTTTGTGTCGTTTCCGTTGTTGAATGCCGTTTCGGGCTTACCGATATCTGCCGTCAATTTATAATATCCGTAAATCGCGTATTCCGCGCTGTCGGATTTCATAAGTTCGTTGAACCGAACAACGTCGCCTATCTCCTCGGTTATCACCGCAACGGGAATTTGCAACGTATAGAATTTATTGTCTTTACCGATGAGTACGGTAAGCGTATTGCTTCCGTGAATCAATGGGTTTGCTCTGAATTCCGAATCGATATTCAAAGAATTTAAATCGTTTCCGAAATAATATCCGTTGCAGGAAATCGAATAAACCGTCGCGCCGCCGAATTCTTTAAGATCAACCGAGTTTTCTTCTCTGCCGATGAAAATTTCCTGCGTTTCTTCTAAAACCACCTCTTCGGAGTCGGTAAATATAACCACGCTGATTTGTGCTTTGACGAGAATTCCGTTTACGCCTTCAAACGTAATGTTTATGGTCGTTTCGCCTAAGGTGTCACCGAACAACTCGCGGTCGTTAAATAAATATAACACGCCGTTTACAAATTTATATTCGGTAATTTTAACGCCTTTGCTTTCAACGCCGACAACCTTAGAACTTTTGAACCGTTCGCCCACGTTCAACTCGATGTTCGAACCTTCGACGTTTATTATGTCTGCAACGGCGATTTCGACAGTATCGGTTATTTCGCCGTCGAATCCGTAAATATCTTCAAGATATACGGGAACGTAAATTCCGTCTGTATATTGCCTTGCAAGTTCTTTTACATATTTCGCGTTGATAAGGCAGGAAGTAAAATTATTCCCGCCGAACGCGTATTGCTTATCGAAGCCAAACAAAGAATCGAGTTTGGCATTTTCGGCATTAATACTCAACTTTTTGACCGAGTTGCCTTTGAACGATTTAGTCGTAACAAGGCCTATACCGTCAACCCCGATTCCGGGAACGCCTTCGGAAACACTTATCGTTACGTTTTCGATAAACGAGTTGAGAACATAATCGCCCATAACCGACTTGCCTGCTTCATTAACGCCGCCGCTTACCGCAAAATTTACGTTTCTTATGGTTGCTCCGGCGATGACGTAGCCGAATAAACCATGGTTACCGAGAGGCGCGGTAACGGTGTGCCCGTTACCCTCAAGGATTCCGCAGAAGCCGTTCCTGCCGCTGAACGAGGCTTTTGCTTCGTTTGAGAAGGAACCGAGAGTTATATCGTTTTTAAGTTCGTAGTAGCCGTAATTTCTCTCCGACGTAATCTTCAGCGCAGAGATCAGATCTTCTGCCGTGTATATAAATTTCGTTACGACAAGCACCGGAACTTTAATAATCTTTTTGCCGTTTTCCGAGTTTACCACAACGGTCAATTCCCTTTCTCCGTAAATATTTGCAAACTTGCTTCCGTCTATGGAGTTAAGCGAATTACCGAGCGATACGTTATTGACGTATATACTTTCGACAGAACTATACTCAACGTCTCCAAGATTCAGGGTGTTAGCGGTTTTTGCAGCCTCCACCACCTGCCTATCCCCGACGACGTATTCCGTTTCGACCGGCGTATAGTCTGAAATCATAATTCTTTTTAAACTTTCAATGTCTTCATGTGACACGCCGACATAATCGGTAAGGAAATTTTCGATCGCATAAGAAAGCGTTCCGCCTTCCGCGCCATAATTGTTTTTTATCGCATTCATCAAGGCGCCGAACGCCACAAAATTGTCGTAGTCGTTCTTCATTACGCCGATTTCGGTAAAATCGCCGTTTTTAATCTCGCTTCTGTATCTCAGCCCGGAAACACTTGAAAAACTTGTCAGTTCGTAATCTCTGATCAGATCGGCTTCGCTTACACCGAGAAGACCGTTAATCAAAAACGCCACGGTACCCGTTCTGTCCGCGCCCGCGTTACAATGTATATAGACAGGATAATTGCGCTCGTCTGCAAGAACTTCGAAAATGCCTTTCAAAGAGCGTCTCATTGCGTTTTCGTTCCTTACCGCATTGCCCGTCGCATATGCCAGGCGGCGCGCGTCGTTTTTATTCTCCATCGAATCAACCGGCGTGTTTCCGTCATGCGGCAAAGCGTTCCAGACCGACGGTTCCAGAATATCGGTATATTGACCGATCGTATATTTATAATACGGAAGCGACGCGTCTACAAAATTCACCGTCTGATTAGCGTCATCTTTGTCCTGCGTCCTGAGATCTATTTCAGTTTTGATTTTTAAATCGTCTTTAAAAGTTTTCAGCCCGTTCTCCGTTAATTTATTATTGCCCCAATTACCATATCCGTTAAGTTGGTTTCCGCGATATATTTTCCCGTAATTGACAAACGAGCCGTCCGCATTCCAACCTCCGAGATCTCTTATATTCGAAGTTCCCTCGGCATAAATCAAACGAACGGAAAGATCTTCCGTCTTAAAAACGGAAGTGTCTGACATGTCGAATCTATCGCCTGCAACTTTCCAATAATACGTCGTAGACGGCAGTAAGTTATAAACGTCGAGTTCCCTCGTAAAACCCGAAACGACGTACGACGTTGCGTTATCGAAATTTTCGTTATCGGCAACGTAAATCGTATATTTCACGCTTCCGTTGCCGTTCCAGGCAAGTTTTACAGGTAACGCTCCGGCATCTTTTGACACCTTAACCTGCGGTAAAGCGGCTATCTGCCCCGAAACGTCAGAGGCAGAAAGATATTCCCTTACAGCGTCATCGACAAGTTTAACATTTCCCGCCTCGGGAATTTCTTTAAGAACGATTTTTTCATCTTTGATTTCGCTCGAATCTTCCGAATCGCCGGGGTCTTCGGAATCGTCAGGAACAATCACGTCCGAAGCCGAAGCAGAAGAACCGACCGATTCTTCTCCGCCACCGCCCGCGCAAGCGACCGCGCACGTCAAAGCAATGACCATAACGAAAACAAAAAGCATCGTCGCTAAAGTTCTGCATTTTTTCAGTTTTTTCAAATCGCCTGATAACATTTTTTCTTTCATTTTTCCTCCGTTATCGATTTACATGCCCCTTTCTTATTATGAAGAGAAGCGACTCATATTATTAAATGTTTATTTATAGCCGATAAAAGTGTTCCTTTCGTCGAAGACGAAAGGAAGGGTACCCTTCAATTTTTCCGATTTTAAGCCGTATTTTGGGCCGCATGCCACATTTTATCGTTAGACAATCACGGGGCGGAGATTATATCTTTATACCCAAAACGCGCGTAGTGCCATATATTAATGTTGGCGATTTTGCAATAATTTTACTTGCAAAATCCCGATGTTACCCCATTGCAACACTTGCATTATACACCCCGATGTGATACAATTATTGTAAAATTCAATCACGTTTTTGTAAGTTCCTATCAAAATGAAGAAAAAGAGCCAGAATTATCCCGTAAAACTTAATAAACATACAAATCCGTTTTATTCGCTTAACAACGTTTCCGCTTTCTCTCAGGGGTTTGCCTATTATCATAACCTCTCTTACCCGATCCTGATGCACTCGCACGACTATTACGAACTAAACGTGGTTACATACGGCGAATGCAGGCACTACGTTAAAAATAGAAATCACCCTGCAAAAGCCGGAGATATGTTTATGATTCCGCCGTACACCGAACACGGATATTGGTCGAACGACGAAAAAACAAAAATTTTCCATCTTATTATAAGGAACGACTTGTTGGATGATTATAAAAAACAACTCGATCACTACCCCGGAATGAAAATATTATTCGAAGTCGAACCGCAAATCCGACAGGCGTTTAACGATCTTTCGCTTAACATAAATATTCCTAAAGAACTACTAAGCGATTTTGTAAACGATTTCGACGAACTTATCGACATAGATAAAAAAAAGGACGAAGACGATAATATAATGTTCGATCTGAAAACCGTATGCCTTTTGTGTAAACTCGCAAAGTTGATTTCGCAAAGATATGCATCGACGGTCGAAACGCGCGACAACACAGCCGACTATATAATTTTAAAAACAACACAATACATGGAAGAAAATTACGCCTCGAAAATCACCGTGGACGATTTATCTAAGATGGTAAATATGTCAACGTCGAATTTCTTCAGGTATTTTAAAAACGTTTTTAATACGTCGCCTATGGAATATCTTAAAAAAATCCGCATTGCTCACGCCTCCGCCATGCTTTCGTCAACGGACAAACCGATATCTTTTATAGCGCAGGAATGCGGATTCTTCGATCAGTCGCATTTTACCAATATATTCAAACAGTCCACGAATATGAAACCGAAAGAATTTCGTCAGAAATCCCAGAACCAAAGCAAATAGTTTTTTATAACGGTATAAATCCAATGTCAGCATTGTCTATTATTGATATATTTCCGACAAACACACTTTTTCTTCTGCTTTTAATAGTTACAACGGGTGTTTTATCTTCTTTTGTTTCATATTGACCGTTTAAGGCGTTCCGTTCGATTTCTTCTTGCATCGTCTCATCTTTTATATTCTTATTAAACCAAAAACGACGGGGAACACGCCAAAATCGTGGTCGCCATATGACAGAACTTGAAAAAACAATAAAAGAATTTGACAATAAATTTTTGCACGAAAAATCAAAAATTGAAAATTGCGTCACCGTGGACGATATCAAAGAATTTATTTTAACAACATTAAAAAAGACTTCTTACGCGCTGATAAGAAATCTCATAAAGCAAATCGTCGTATATGATGACAAAATAGAAATTTTTTACTACTATACAAGCAAAAATCCCAACGATAACGGTCGGGATTTTACTTTGATAGAGGGTTCGGATAAGTACCCTTTGGCGTGCCTTAAGCGAGACGAGTACGCGGCACAACTGTAAGTCAAAGGCTATCGTATCATAGAACTTCAGACAAACGCGACTTTATCGCTTCGATAACTTGCTTCAATCAAAGTTCTATGCCTTTTTCGTTTAAATGAAAGAGGTCGTCGTCGCGGATAATTTCTTTCTTCACCGGGCAAACAAGCCCGTATAAGTCGTTTATCGCGATATTCTTAGCCTTAATAAGAGGTATGATCGCGGCGTTTAATCTCGCGATATCCTCGCTCGTCTGATTATGATACGATTGTTTAAAAAATATACAGGTTACACGATTATAGAATACATTCATATGAAGAAAATCGCCGCGCCGCAGACCTATTGTCGCATTCGGACAAGAAAATTCTTGAAAAAGCAAGTATACTCGGCTACGACGGTTTAAGTCATTTCAATCATCTTTTTAAGCGGTATACGGACACACCTCCGACTCAATACCGCAAAGCAAACCCCAAAAATTGATTATAGGCTTTTATTCTTTTGCCGCATTTTTTCTCATCAACAACTTTTTTTGTCTTGAATTGTCAAACTAAATGCAATACTTTATGGTAGAAGTTATTTACAATGGAACGGATGAATCCATTGTATCAAATGAAGAAATAAGTGTTCAAATTGAAGGGCAAAAACTGATAGCTTCTTCGTCTGTTTACAATTCTGCGGTAAAGGAAACAAATGGAGAGGTTGTAACCATTGATGTACCTATTTGTAGCAGCTATGCACGGGCGCAGACTATCGCTAATAATTTTATTGCGGAAGCCGAAGAACGCGATGAATTTGAGTTAGAGATAAAACGCAATATCCTTTGGGAGTGCGGAGATATTCTGGAACTTGAAAAACCCATGTTCGGGAGCGATAATACAAACACACATCTTCCATGTAGGCTTTTAGAGAACAAAAAAAGCCTCACAAAAGTGAGGCAAAGTGTGAAATTGCGTAAATTGAAGTTTAATTAAAGCGATAGAGAATAATTTCTTTTAATGCTGTTTGTTCTATATCTTCCGCATTATTAACAGGTATTTCAGTTTGAAATGTAGTTCTTATAGACGGTGTTTCTGTAATAGTGTCCGTTCGTGTCATATAGATACCTACGTCATATGTTTTGCTATTAATTGAGACAGTAACTTTACAAGTCGCTAATTGATACTTGAACAAAGAGGGAGTGTAGTAAATTACACAACCGACGGAAAGTTTATTGTCTATAATTGCGGTACTAAATGAATAATGAGTAATATATTTATTTTCACCGATATCATCATTTTTTACAACAACTCTTTCAATGTGCGTAGCATTTTGAACACTTGCTGTAAGGCTATTGTAATTAGAAGTGAGTTTGGCAAGATCATCTGCAAACGTGTCGGAAGAGGTATCTAAAGCGGCAAGTTGCTGCTGAAAGTTCGCATTTGCGGCTTCAAGCGCTTTTACTTTTGCTTCTAGTGCATCCATATTTGATTCCAGCGCATCGAGACGGCCTGAAATATTCTGATCGCTACTGCAAGCGGCAAAAGAGAATAAAGCAACACAAGCGAACACGGTAAGTAATAGACAACTAAAAAATTTCTTTTTCATTTTCAGTTTTCCTCCTGTTTTTTGGTATTTAAATTATATCATAAACGGGAACGGAAAGCAATATTTTCTACAAATAAATAGGAGGTTTTTAGCAAATGGCTACATGGGGCGGCATAAGGGCATGGACAAACGAAAGCTATGCGAATGTTTCGGATATGGAGCGGGTTTTCGGCAACTTAGAATTTTTGATGGAACGGACGAAAAGCGTTACCGTTTCCGCTCCCGATAAAGCAAGAGCCGTTGAATTAAAATCAGTTGCAATCAATGATATTATCTATAAAGAAGATTTTGATTGGTTTTACGATCAGATGCAAACATTCTGTGCGGCATATGAGGCGGCTGGCGGTGGGTTTCAGTATCCATCCGCAGACAAGACGACACTTAACGGAGCATTGATGACGCTTATCGAGCGAGATACTATAAAAGACTTCAAAAGGAGTTTTCCACCCCAAACATTTGCGAGGACGTTTATTTAATTTGTCGAAAAACATAGGAATTCCGGTATTTTATTTTTTCGTTATATAAAACAATTTACTTCCGGACTTATTATTTATTTCGATATGAAGCCCTTTCGTTTTTAAAGATTTCCCGCTGATAATTACGCTCTCTCCGTCCATATCTCTGACGATATAATCGCAATCCTCGTTTACGCCGCAGATGACGTAATCGGCGGAAGATTGTTCGCTGTTGCTTCTTCTGAAAACATGAATAACGCTCTCGGTTTTTTCGTCGTTATAAAATTCGTAACAACACCAACTGAACGAATCGGAGTTGAACGCGGAATGCGGCGCGAAATTCTCGCTGTACAAATGCCTTACGGTTTTATACTCTTCTATAACTTTTTTAAGCAAAGCCGTCAGGCTCCGAGCGAATTCCACCGTAACGTCGTCCGCAGCGTAATCTCCGTACTTTTCCCATGCTTTAACGAAATCTTCGTCCGTGGTGTTTATATCCGCGGCGTCAGCGTAACCCGCCCGGATATCGTAAAGATCGCGACTACTCACTCTTACCCCCGTTCCGTGGTAAGGGAAAAGCAATGCCGAACCCATGCTCGCCGCCTGAATTCCCTCTTTGACGTAATCGGTATAACAGTTGTAATCGCTGCGCCACAAAGTAACGGCGCGGCGCTGCATCTCTATATCCATTCTGTTTCCGCCGCCGGCGCAATTATCTATCATCATATACGGATAAACGGTCAGAATTTTATCGAGAAATTCATACAATCCGTTGATATACGCGAGTTCGGTGATACCGTCGCGCCCCGCCTCGTCGTTTCGCATATACGGCAAAGCGTCGACGTTGAAATCCTGACGATACCAATTTATACCCGTTTTTTCTATCAGGTCTGCCAGCAGCGCGAAGAAATAATCGCGGGCTTCTTTTATGCCCATGTTCAGAAGGACCTGTCCGTTGTCCCCACCTTTTTTATCGATAAACCACTCCGGGCGTTTTTTGTATTCGTCGGAGTTCTTCATCGCTCTTTCGAATTCGAACCACAACAATAAACCCATTCCCTGCTCTTTACACTTTTTCTTTATAGTTGCAAATTCCGACGGATGAACGGTTTTGTTGATATTCCAGTTTCCCACGTGTTCATACCATGCCACGCTTTTTTCTGCCTGTTCTTTCGTGAGACGTCCGAACCAGCCCGAATCCATCCAGTAACACTCGGAACCCGCCTGTTTGAAAATATCGATAAGCCTGAGATGTTTATCTTCGGAAAAACCTCCCCATGTTCCGGTGAAAACGGGCAATTGCTCTATACGTTTATTTTTGCCTGCCGGCGATACGGATTTCATATACTTTCTGAAAACGTTATGTCCGTTTAAATAGCCGCTTTCGTAAAACAGCAAACTTGCAGACACATATGAATATTCTTCTCCGCTTTTAAGATAAAAATCGCACGTCTGCATTCCGACGCGAACGGAAACGCCCGCCGACGTTCTGAGAAAATCGGCTTGCCATTGTCCCGTCCAGCCGACGGATAAAACCGCGCCCGCGTCTTTTCTCACCACGTCGAAATACGCCATAACGCCGTCGCACGAACGCGCCTGAATCGGAGCGTAACTATGGGTTTTTTCGTCGCTCAGATAATCGTTATGCGGGCAACACTCCTCTTCCTCCCTCGCGTAGCCTCTGTACCGGATTACTTTCGCGTAATCGTTATCGCACGGAAAACCCGACGGCACGTCTTTTTCTGTTTCCAGAACTATGTCGAGAGTTTTTAAATCCTTTATTTTTTCCGTGTTTTCTTCCGATTGATTTTTGATTTTCAACCGCGTTTCTATCACGGGGAAATCTTTTAAAACGTCCGTCGTTTCCACGATTTGCAATTTATTGCCGAATAAATACGACTTTTCGTAACTTATGCGGTCTTTTCTTTCGCGCCTTTCAACGCTGTCCGGAACGGGATTTTTTATAAAATCATCTCCGTAATAAAACGAAAAAAGACCTTTGCTTATATACTTTTCTTTAAATTCCGTAAACATGCGATCTCCTTAAAAAACAAACAAAATCGTCGCGATAAACGTAAGGATTATGCCGACGTATCCTTTCACCGTCAATTTTTCTTTGAAAAAAACAAGTCCGCTCACGGCTGTGAGGAAAACCGTACCGCCCGTAACCATGGGATATACTGCCACCGCAGGCAGATTAGCCGCTCCGATAAGTTGCAACAGATACGAAACCGAACCGATAACCGCCACGATTATTATACACAACCACAAACGCAACGTCTGCGATTTCGTCCTTACGGGCGGGTTTTTGATCAGATTGTCTTTTTTCACCGCGCACCACACGGCGTAAACTATTGCAAACAACAATACCGATTCCAATTGATAAATCGTCAGAAAACTGTTGCCGTCAACAGCCTGCGGGCTGTTCGACTGAATATAAGAAACAATGCTGACCGCTCCGTTAACAATAAAAATAAAGACGCACAAGATACGATAAAGCGAAGAATTTTTCTCCTTATTTTCGTCTTTTTTTGCAGAAAGATAAGGCAGTATAAGCGCGAAAACCATTATCACTATCCCCGCGATCTGAAACGGAGTGGGTTTGTTGTCCGCAAAAACGATACCGTATATAAACGGAAGCAACATTCCGCCCTGCATACGGAACATCGTAAAAAGAGAAACGTTTCCGACCTCGTATGCTTTAAAACACGCTAACGTGCTTAATAAATTCAAAGCCGCGAGAGCCGCGCCTAATCCCACCGAAATCGCGCTTACGTTCAATTTAAAACCGTTCATGGCGTAAAACAGCAGCGCGCAGACAAGCGAGCCGGGAATGGTTTTTCTTATCGCGCATTCGATATTGTTGAGCCCTTCCACGCTCTTCTGGTAGTATTTATCGATATCGACCGATAAAACGATCATTACCGCGCCGATAAAAAGAAGCAAATAGTAAATCATATCATGTACCTGTGTTTCGACGGCGCGATTACGACGTTTGAAATATAATCTTCCGCATCGGAAAAGCCGTCTATACTCTTAAGTTTTGCGTTACATATCAACGCGCGCGTTTGTCTGTTGAAAAACGTAATGCAACCGCCTTCCTTCATATCCGTAGCCGCCTCAAAAAGGAGTTTGCAATTTTTTTCGTATTCGTTCGGCGCGACGTAAAGCCTTATAATTCCGTTAACGTTCGCTATAACCGCGTAAAAACTCTCGTTATCGAATGCGGGAATATCGGATTCGGCTGTTTTTTCGCCGTTAACGGTCAATTCGGCCTTTTTTGTTTCCTTATAAAAACGAATCGCCGCCCCGCGATTTTCGGGATAATCCCCCGCCTTCAACCCGAAGCATACCGAGAAATAACCTTCGCTTACGGATGCCGAACGATTAAATTTTACGTTTGCCGAAAAAGCGAAATTCTGTACTGCCTTACCGTAATACGCGTAAGCCGTTTCCACCCATTCGGACGAGATGTCAAACCCTTCTTTCATCGGAAAAATCTTCCCTCTGCCCGTGACGTATGAAACGCCGGAGCGATTTATCCCGATATTTGTCAGTTTGTAATTGCCGTCGCCTTTGAAAAACACGCCGAAAATCTCGTTTTCGGCTTCGCTTTCGCCGACGAATAACCCGTTTTCGTATAAATATGCTCTTTCATTGTTTTTCACTATGATAAAATCGCTTTTAACGGATTTTCTCCTTATGCGGATTTTATTATCATTAAAACCGAAAGATGTTTCTTTGTCCGCTACGGTTAATTTCAACCGTCCGCAATTTAATTCTGCGGTCGCGTTGTTCGTTTCGATCGAAAACAGCAACGTGAAGTTCTTATATTTGCCGTCTATAACCATTTCGCTTTCGCCGCCTGCGGCTTCATACCCGGCATAACAGGGCAAAATTTCACCTTTAACGGCTCTTAAAACCGGCTTCGATAAACTATCGGCATATTCTTTGGTCGAGAGGTCAAAAACGTCTTTCGAATAGTTTCTCAAGGTTTTTCCGTTATCTCCGAAATACGCCTTTGTAAACAGACATTCTTCGTCCGAAAAAACACCGACGTAAATCTCGGATATGTTAAATCTCACGTTTTCCGCCGCCGTTACGCTCTGCGTTTCGCCTATGGCGATAAATCTGTAACGGGTTCCGCATTTTTCGACTTTCAGATATCCGGGGGCTTCGCTCACGGCGGCGCGCCCGACCGTTACGCCGAGCAAATCCACCGTTAAATTTCCGTTTTCGTATCTGAACGACAATTCCTGCTTGCCGTCGCCGACGACAATACCTCCGTTACCGCATAAACCCGCGGTGAAAGTGAAATCGTCGCATCTGACCGACGTAAACGCCCGCTCTCCGTTGAGTTTCAACTTACCGTCGACGATTTCGCCCTTTGCTTCCGTAAAGAAATTACCGCCGTAATCGGAAAAATCGGCATAAGCGCAAGCGCCGCTCGATTCTTTGACTATTTTAACCGCAGCGTTCTCCGCCTTAAATCTTACCGTTGATTTCGCGGGCAACACGTCGCGGCAAACAAAAATTTCTTTATCGTCGACTTTTAAAGTCAGAAACTTATCGCGAATTAACGCAACTTTCCCGATTGCGCCGCCGCAGACGATTTTTCCTCCGACGTATACGCCGCCGTCAGTTATGGCAACCGAAAACTTATCGAAAGATATTTCGGTTTTTTCGCCGAAATTACCCGCATACGATACGGAGAACGAACCGAACGTTTCAAACGATATTTCTCCGGAAACTTCATATTCGCCTGTCCTCGTCTTTACGACGCCGCTTGTCGAATACCCGTCGATTTCCGTCGCCTTGCCGCCCTTTGCAAAAAGCGCGCCGCCGGGGAAAACGGTAAGCGTGATTTTTCCGTTATCGGTTTCTGCCGCCGAACCGCTTAAAATATCGGTATATTCCCCGCAATCGTCGTAGGCGGAGATATCGACGACAACGCTTTTGGCTTCCGCCGAACGGTTTGTCGCGATTATTCTGATTTCGTCGTTTTTAAACCTTACGAAAACCAGAACTTTCGCTTCGTCGTCGGAGAGAAGGATCTCGTAACCCGCGTCGGAATAAAAATCGCGATTTTCCGCTCTTTCTTTGCCCAAAGTCCTATATATTGCAAATATTTCGGCGTTTCTGTCGCCGTCGTACCAACTCATCGAACCGAACGAGGTCGGAGCGGCAAGCCCCATGGACGGATAAGGTTTACCCTTTTCGCCGTTTTCGTCGCCGAAATATATGCTCGGCGCGCCGGGGAACGTCATGTCGAAAATCGCGGCGGCTTTTACGGCGTTTATATCTCCGCCCGCCGTGTCGGTAATTCTCGCCGTGTCGTGCGTCGTTATATGATTAAAACATGCGTTGACGTTTTCGACGGACAAAGATTTCGTGTTTTCGTCTATGAGTTTCGCAAACTCGGTTTCCGTCTTTTTCCCTGCCGCCCAATCCCTTACCGGCACGCCCAGTTCATAGTTCCACTTACTGTCGTTCACCGCAAAAGCGCGCATTTTCGGTAAGTCGTTCTCGGTTATAAGGAGCGCGTCGGGATTGACTTCTTTAATGTTTTTACGCATATCGCGCATAACGTCGACGGAATTGCCGAAACGTTCCGGATCGCTTCCCTCGTAAATATTGCCTACGTCCATTCGCCACGCGTCGATATTATACGGCGGTTTCAGATAGGTTTTTACTATACTGTCGTCGTTTTCATAAATAATCGCGCGGGCTTTATCCGATGAAAAATCCACAAGCGGTTGCCCCCAGAAACTGGGAATCGTTCTTCCGCATTCGTCGCGCAGAAAAATATCGTAATAAGGGTCGCCTTCTTTTACGCCTCCGGCGAAAGGATATAACCCGTCGGCGTTATACCATTTGGCTTTCGGCACGATATAATCGAAAACTCCGTCCAGACAGACCTTTATTCCTCTTTCGTGAGCGGCCGAAACGAGCCGTTTAAGCCCGGCGTCGCCGCCGAAACAGGAATCCACGTCGGTCAGATCGTCCGCGCCGTAACCGGCGTTGTGCGTCGCCGCCCAGACGGGGTTGATGCTTATCGCGTTCACGCCGAAAGATGCTATATAATCCAATTTTCTTATAATTCCGTCCAGATCGCCACCGAAATAATCTTCGCCGCCGAAATGCCCGTTTCCCCAGGCGTTTTCCTGCGTGAGACCGGAATTTCCCTTGTCGTTTAAAACGTCTCCGTTAAAGAAACTGTCGGGCATAATCTGATACCATAGCGCGCCTTTCGACCACTTCGGAACACTGAAATCGGGCGTAAGGATAAAATCTTTCGTTTTATCGGTTTTTAATTCCTTGCCGCCCGCGTCATATATATATTCAACGCCGTTTTCAATCCATACGAAATGAAAGCGAACGTTGTTTTTCGCTAATTTAATCTTTGAAAAACGGTATTCGTAACTTCCGTTTTTACACAAAAAATAAGTTTTTTCTCTTTTATAGCGATTTACGGAAAGATTGAAAAGTTCTTCCGTATACTCTATAAAAACCTCGGCTTCGCCTTTAATCCTTACCTTTACGGTAACTTCGTCTCCGCTTTTCGGAGTGAGCGTACCGAGATAATCTCCGCACGCGCAGTAAAATAATTCCGCCATCGTTTAACCTCGCGCGATGTTTTAAAAACTTTTTTTATCGCTTGTACAGCGGGATTTTTCTTTAACGAATATCCCGCTGCTTCAAGCGCTGACAATCACTCGCGGCAAAGTTTATTCACCGCGAACGAATGTCGGTTTTATTTTATTTTTTTTCGGCGAAAATGTAAATCGTTTAAGATCAGTTTTCCTTTTTCTTGCGAACGAACATAATCGCGCCGCCGATAACAACCAACGCGGTCATTCCGACAGAACCGATACCGCCGAAGCAGCCGCCCGCGGTCGCGGAATTCTCTAACGTGCTTCCGCTTGTCGAAGCCTCTTCGCTGCCGGTCGAACCGCTTTCACCGGACTCGGTTCCGGAATCGGATTCGGACGGATCGGGTTCCGGCTTTGCTTTAACGGTGAATTCGCCTTTCACGGTAAGGGCGCCGTAAGTGAACGTGACTTCCTGAACGCCGCTCTTATTTTTATCGTAACCGCCGACGGTAACGTCCGCCGTAACGTCGGTTTCCGCGCCGCTCGCCATTATAGCCGTAACGGTGTAACCGCCGAGGTCTTCGCCATACTCGAATTCTTCCTTCTGAGTATCCAGAACTATTCGAGTAGCATAATCGACAAGATTAACTGTTACCGTTGCTTTAAATACCGCGGTCGCATCCTCGTATTTGATAATTACGTCTTGTTCGCCTAAAAGTTCGGGATTATAAGTAACGGTAACTCCGGCATCGGTCAACGCGATTTCTTTTTCGGTTTTATCGGATAAAGTTATTTTTAGTTTGCCGCCGACGAGTTCGTCACCGAATTTCTGCGCCGTGGGAGCCTCGGTAACGGCCATGGACTCGCTGTAAACCTTCGTTCCCGTTTCTTCGGCAAAATCGATGTCGGTCGTGTAGAATTTAACGTCGGAGAAAGTTGCAGCCGTACCCCTTGTGAACAAATTCATAACGGGTTTGCCTTCGGGCAATTCGAATTCGCCGGAGATATTCTGATGACCTTTTATGGCGAACTTCGCCGCGCCGTTTTCGATTTTGATCGTTACGGAATAGGTTCCGTTATGCGCCGCGCTGAGCGCACACGCTCCGAATTGCTTGGCAGGGGTTTCCTGAGTGCCGTTTCCGGTAATTTTGAAAACGTAAGTATCGGCATTGTAATGCGCAAGCAAGTTGTAAGTCGCGCCGTCTGCGCCTTGCCAGAAAGTAACGCCGGGAACTTCCCACACGTTAGCGGGAGCAGAATCCATCGTTACCGTATAGGACATCACGAGATTCAATTTTGTGGCAGACAAATTCTCTCCGCCGAACGCCGAAGAAAGCGCGACCTGTTTATCGTATCCGCCGACGCCGTCGGGAGCGGAATAACTGCCGTTTTCAACGTCGAAATATCCGAGTTTACCCTCTGTCGGCTCGGCGTCGATAAAGCCTAAATACTGCGCGTCGACAATGTCGTTGAAGTCATAATCCCCTGCGTTTTTAACTTTAACGGATATTCCGCAAAAAGCGGTCGCTCCGTTGTTTCCGAACACGAATTCCGCCTTGCCCGCGCCCAATTCCACGTCGGAATGATACACGGTGCCTGCCAGGGCTACGTTTGCAATGCCGTTTTTAATGTTGACCTTAACCCCGTACGCGTAAGGGAAATTATACTTTTTGCTTCCGTCTTCTTTGACGTCATAATATCCGTGGTATGCCGAAGAATATACCGGCGAACCTTCCGAACTGCCCCTGAATATCTGTGTAATTCCGTTCGACCCGTTTCTGACGCCTATGCTCGCGCCACCCTCTGTAGTGTAAAAACCTATTATGGGAACGTTCCACCACGCATCGCCTATGGTTTCGCCCGTGTCGACTGCGGTAAATTTCATTTCGACTTCAAGGTCGGACGTTTTTTCATATTTGCCGGTTTTTACGTTTTTAACGTACTTGCCTTTTCCGATAATCGTGGGCAACGTTACGGAATCGCTGCTTGCGGGAATGAATAAATCCGACACGGTGAAACCCTCTATTTCGGTTTCGTCGTTTATGTCGACGTATTCTTTATCTTCGATTTTAAGGCTGAGATCGGTCATGTAACCATAGAATCCGGCGCAGAAATCGATACCGAAAGCAAGCGGAGTCGCATCGTAATTTACCGTACCGTAAGACGTTTCGCCTACGAAAAACTCCGCAGACGTAGCCGTGGTTACGATTTTAAGGCTCCAGGAACCGAGAATGGTTGTGTGTTGCGCCCATGCGTTCACGTTGATAGGAACGTTCTCGGTTACGCCTATTTTACCCGTGAACACCTGCAACACACCGTTACGGATAACTCTCGCCCAGACCTGGAAGGACTTATCTTCGGTTTCCCTTATTATGATATAGGGGTCGTTGCTATAGTCGTTCGTATAAGGCATAAAATCAACGCCTTTCGCGGTAATCGTAGCGGTCACGTTGGTTTTGTCCTGAATTTCATCCCATTTAACGGGAACGTCTATACGCTTATCCGTAGCGACGTCCGCCACGACGGAATACGCGGCTTCGGTGTACGTCTTTTCGGCCGTCGGGTCGATCGTCATGTTTTCGGCGCGCGCCGTCAGCGTTGAAAACGCAAATGTAAGACACAATGCGATAAACATTGCCAACACGCCCAAAAACGTTTTTTGTGTTTTTGTTTTCATCTTTTTACCTCCGAATTTTTTATTATACGGCTATGCCGTTATAATCTTTTTAAGCGCGGATTAAACAATTCCGCAATAAATAACTATTGTTAAAATCGCATACAACGCAGCCGTTCCGAAGAACGAAACCCTGTCGTCCGAAGTTATTTTCAAAAGAGGTTTTTCTCCGTTATCCCCTTTAAAAAACAGTTGTATCGAAGCCGTCGCGGCAAGAAACAACAACCCTATGCCCGCAGATACAAATCCGTAATACTTAGCCGTTTCGGGCGAAGTTACGAGCGTGTAAGAGAACGGTAAAGTCGTTATCAGCGGAAAAACTATATTTACGAGCGAATAAACGAGCGTGATTATCAACGGCGCGATCGTCTTGTCGCCGCATTTTTTCATGCTTGCCGAAGCGAGAACGTTCAACATCAGCGCGATCACCGCGCTTTCGGGAGAAAACTCGCAAAGCGAAGCGTATACCGCGACCATTAAAACCCCGCGTTTTTTATCGGCGAAGTATCCGCCGAGCGCGCCGTAATAAAACGTCGCCGATAACGCCGGCAACAAAACGCCTTTAAGCGAAATCGTTGCGATTATCTCGCCGGCAGTCGGGTTTACGGACGAAGTAAAAATGATTATCTTTCCCGTAAAGCCCTCGTAAAGCGAAACAATACCGCTATAACAGAACGCCGCGAAGAAACAGAACGTTATTCCGGACAAAACGCCGCAAATGATATTCGTCGTTCCCGTTTTGCCGTTAAACGCTTCGTTTGCAAGTTTCCGCTTATACTCGCCTTTTGAAACGAATAACGGAAACAACAGACACGCCGCCGCAAAAATCGCTGTTTTAAGCGACAGGAAAAGGTACGGCATGCCGAACCTTGCCTGCAAAACGTACAGCAGAAAACTCAGAAAAGTCAGCGAGGCGCAGAAAAACCCCGAAATTATGGATTTATCGGTTTTCATACGCCGCCTCCGAGAATTTTAAGATAACTCTTTACGTCTTCCCTGTCCGTAATCGCATTATAATACGCGGTAGAATTCACTCCCGTATAAGAAGTTTCTCCGTTTTCGTCGGCGTATTCGAGAGCGGGCCGAACAAAACAAAACGGATATTTTTCAAGCGTTTCGTCGGGTTCAAGCGTTACTCTTATATAAGCCGACTTGCCCGCTTCGATTTCGTAACCGTCGAGTTGCGCCGGCTTGCCTGCCGTGTCGTAAACCGTAAACGAACTTTCGGTATAACGGAAATTCATTATCAGCTTTTTAAGATACACCGACTTTTCTCCGTTGTTGGAAACAAGCACCGTATACGAGGAGAATTGTTCGCTGCTTTGAGTGTACCCGCCGAAAGCGATATCCGAATTTTTCGACTTTTTGCAAACAAGAATACAGATGCTGCCCAGATCGCAATACTTATCGCCGCTCTTCGAGGAAAGTTTTGCCTGCGATATATATGCGGGACAATCGTCGTCGAATTCGTTTATATCGAGAACGAGCGACACGGAAAGTTTAGAAAAGTACGAGTCGGTGTAAGTATAGACTATCGAAACGTCCTTTTTGGAATACTCTTTACCGTTTTCGCCTATCAGAGAAATATCTTCATACGATAAAAAAGACTTGTAATTGTCCTTTTTTACCTCGAAAACGGTGAGAGTTACGAGCGGATTCTGCGTTCGCCCGGTAAGACAGATACTGCTGTCCGTCCGCGCAAAATATATTCCGCCTGCCGGAAATTCCGACTGTTCGTTTTTTTTGGTTACAACGCCGATTATTATCGAAGCCGCGCCGAGCGCCGCTATTGCGGCGGCGATAATCGCCGCCGCAACGGTTTTAATTTTTTTCATTATTCCGCATATCCGCCGTCGGCGTTAAGTTCGCGAATCGAAATATCGCGGAAATACGCGACGCAGTTGCCCGCTACGAACGAAACGAAACCGCTTCGCATGTCGGTGGCGGTGTCTTTGCCTATAACGTAAGTCGCCTTCTTTCCTCCGCCGAGGTCGACGGTTATCCGTTTATTGTCGTCGGTGCCGTAAACTCTGATTTTCACGGTCATATATCCGTCTTCGTCGAGTTGCGCGCCGGACACTCCGCCGCCTTGCGCAAAGTAGACCATATTGCCGCCGCCGTTTGTGTAGAACAGATATCCGCCGTCGTCGTGGTTGTCCTTCCACGCGTTTTTATTGAGCAAGGAACCCGCCCAACTGCCCGAGCCGTGACTATAAATCTTGTAGGTCAGTTCGTAATTGTCGAATATACCCGCGTTGATCGTCAAACCCGTCGTCCAATCGCCCGTGCCGAGACCGACAAGACGCCTGTTTTCCGGGTCGACGTACCATGCGCCTTCATAAACCGTGAAGTCTTCCATCTGCTTTTTATCCGAGAAGTCCCACGATAATTCGTGTTTGCCCGCATTTTCAAACGCGTCGGTTTTTGCCGGCGTTTTTATCACGGGGCTTTCTATCGCGCGCTCGGTGTAAAGCGTATTCTTCGTATAATCCTCGCCGGCTTTCAGACCGTACAAACCAAGCCTTGCAAGCGTAACTTTTGCATAGGAGGCGTAAATCTGCAAACTGCCGCCGACAGACCTGCCGAAATCATATTCAAGCACGGGTTTTTCGGAATAATTTTTCATTCCTTTTTCGGCGCCGTCGACGTATTTATCGACATATACGCGGACTTTTCCGTTCTGAACGACTACAATAAAGAAGAAACTCCGATAATCGTAATCGGCTTTGACAACAGCCAACGTTTTGCCCTTTTCGGCGATCGTTATTTTGCCTGCGCTGTCTGCCGAAACAAGCATACCCTCCTTGTCGGGCGTTGCGCCCGCAAGTCCGTCGATAACGTAACCGAAAACCGCTGTTTTGGTGTTAAGATTTTTCTTCATCTGGACGTTGGCGGCGATTACGACGTCGGACACACCCGTCGACAACAACGAAGCAAGTCCGCCGTTATTGTTTGACGCGGTGATGATCACGTATCTGCTGTCCGGCACCACCGAATATCCTGCCATATGCAGCCAGTCCACGTAATAATGGAACGCGTTATAACTCGTCACCGCGAACGCGCATTTATGGCAGACTATCGTCTGTGTTCCGCCCGCATATTCCGGAATCACCTTTTCCATGATAAGAACCGGTTGTTCGTTCATAAACACGGAAATCTTTTTCTCTTCGTTGGCTATAACCACAAAGCGATATTGTTTCTCAAACGAGAAATTCTCTATGCGGTAAGAAGAAAGAACTTCATCGCCGTACATAAGGCTTACTTCGCCGTTTGCGGAAAGTTTCACTCTGCCGAAAGCAGCGCCGTCGCGCTGACCGAAACGGAATTCCACGTCGGCGTTTTCTCCGCCTTTTTCTTTTATCTGTAACGTGAACTCGGTTTTAAATCCCTTGAATTTTTCGCCGCCGAGCGTCATGACGCCTTCCGTCGCGGAAACGAGAGTCTGCTCGATACCGCCTGCGCAGTATTCCCATATACCGCCCGAAACGGACTGGGTTATCGTGCCTTGTACATACGAAAGAAGGTTGCTGTAATAATCTATATATCCGTAACGCTGATGGTCGGATTTGCTTGCGCCGTCTTTAATCGAATCTCCGAAGCAGAAATAACCGAACGTTGCGTCTTTGACGTCGCAATTCACTATGCCGGCATATATTTCCGAATAATTGGAGTAAAGATTTTCGCCTACGGTAACGAAGTTGATTCCGTCCGTCGAATATCTGCCGGTATAAAACATACCGACCTTTTCAAGTTGAAGAACGATCGTTCCGTCGACGTCGTCCGCAAAGGCGAATTCGCTTGCCGTGCCGTTTACGCAATGTAACAGCGATATCGTCTTTTTACCGTTTTTATTTCTTCTCGCGAGCGTTACAAAATTGTTTTCGCTCTGCCATACCGTCACGCCCTGATATCCGTTTTCGGGCGAAGATTTAAGTTCTGCTTTAACCGAAAAATCGGTCGCGCGGAAGGGAGCGAGGTAAGACACGGGTTTTTGGTTGCCCTTAAGCGTCGCGTCGCCGCCGCTCACGGTAACGTTTTCGTTTGCAATCATCATTCCGCTATGCGGATTGTCGAAATCGTCGGCAAGTTGCGCGCTTGCAGAACAGAAAACGTCGACGTCGGAAATTTCTGCGGTTCCGCCGAGAGCGGCAAGCCCCGCATAAGCATAATAATCCATACCGACGTAAGTTTCCGATTCTTTATAAGCGAGTTTTTCGCCGTTTCTTTCGACGGTGACGAAGAATTTGCCTCCGTTATCTCTTTCCACCGTCAGTTTATCTCCGTCGGCGAAGTCGATTTCGGTTATGACGGAAAGTTCCCCGCCCTTCGTCGTTCTCGCAACGACTTCGGCTTTTCCCGCAGCGTTAAACACCAAGCCATAGGTTAACGATCCGACAGACTCGTCGTCGCGGATAAGCGCGGCATACGCGCCGCCGCTCTTGTGAACGAAAGATATTCCGCCGTTGTTATAAACGGGAAGATTTGCGAATTTTAAGTTGTCGCTTTTACCCGCAACCGTCCCGTTTCCTTGCAGAACAAGCGTTCCGGGCTGTTTTTCGTATACTTGCGCCGACGTTTCGCCGAGCGTAGTAAGTTCATATTTGCCCGCCCATTTATTAATATTCTTATTGACAAGCACCGCGCCGCCTTCCTGAACGTCGACGGTGACTTTGCCGTTGTCAATCGCATAAGTTTTACCCGTGAGATAATCGGTAAGCAGGTCGCCGTTTTTCATCGCCAGACAAGATACGTTTATCTCTATGGTTCTGTTTTCGTTCCACGGGTTCATTATCGTTACGACTTTTTCGTCGCCTTTCCACCTTGCGAAAGCCAGCATTCCGCTGTTTTCGGGCAATTTAAGGTCTTTTATCGTGCCGTCCTTATAAACGCCGGGAAAATCCTGCCTTAATCCGCATAGAGCCTTATACAGATTGAACATTCTGTAATTCCACGAAGTTTTGTCCCATATCATCGAATCGAAGAAACTGGACGTGTTCATTCCGATTTCTTCGCCGAAATAAATGCACGGCGCGCCGACATAGGTGAAATTGACGATGGTTGCCGCCATTGCTTTTGCCATATCGTTTTTTGTCGCATACAGCGCGCGCGGCATATCGTGGTTCGCCGTGAAGTTGTAACTGCTGTTTGCCACAGACTTCGGCAGCGCGGCTATAGTTCCGTAAAGGTTCGTATTGAAGTTATACACAGCCGCTTCCGTGGTTTCCTGTTCGAGGAAATCTTTAACCGAATAATAATAGTTAAAGTTCCACATCGTGTCGAGAGCGTAATCGGTGAGCATTGTTCCGTTGCCGCCTTCGGAGCAAAGCAGAACGTCTTCGTCGATATCTTTCAGATAGCGACGCATATCCTGAATTATCTGCGTGGCGGTTCCCCAGTTGGCGGAATCGCTGCCCTTAAGATCGCCGCCCACGTCAAGTCGCCAGCCGTCGATGCCGTGTTCGAGAATATATAATTGCATTACCGACGACGGTACCGAATATACGAGTTCTCTTGTGATTTTGTTTGAGAAATCGGTTCTCGGGTTTCCCCACACAATCGCCACGTCGCCATTCTCGTTACGGATATACGCGTCATAATATTTATCGCCTTTTTTCGCACCGCCTTCGAGGGCGTAATATCCCGATTTGTTATACCACGTGCCGACGTACGTGAAATAGGTAAACACTCCGTCAAGCATAACTTTCATATCTTTATCGTGCGAGGCTTTTACGAGTTGTTTAAGCAGATTGTCGTTGCCGAACGTGGAATCGATCTGCGTCATGTCGGCAGCGCCGTAACCGGCGTTGTGATAAGCGTACCATATCGGGTTCATAAACAAACCCGTGACGCCGAAAGACTTTATATAATCGAGTTTATCGTATATACCCATAAGATCGCCGCCGAAATACGAAAGCCCTGCCGAATAATCGCCTGCGGTATGCGTGGTTCCCCACGGATCGGCTTTATATACCGACGAAGTCGTCTTATCGTTGAGCGTGTCCGAGTTATAAAACGTATCGGGCATTATAGAATACCAGACGCAACCCTTCGCCCAGTCCGGAGTGGCAAAATCCGGCATAACGTAATAGTCGCCCGATGCGTCTATCGAAATTTCGCCGCCGCTCTCTTCCGGATAACATTCAAATGCGTTATAATAAACCGTCTGAACGTCGTTTTCGACCTTGAAATGGTATTTATACGGGGCCGACTGTTTGGGTATAACGCAGATAAAATAGTCGAAATACATATTTTCGTCCGCAATTTCGTATTTCATCGGAATATCGTGCCACACCGCTTCGCCGTCCGAAATTTTATCGAGATCGACCGTAAATTGCAAAGTCGCGCTTTTCACGTTACCTCTTTTAACGCGCAGACGAATTGTGACGTTATCCGTGCTTTTCGGTTCAAGCGGACTCATAAAAACGTCAGCCTGATCATGGAAAATATCGTCGATTCTGACTGCCGTTTTGCACAGTTCATCGCTTCGATCCAATCTTTCGTTATATCTTGCGTTTTCGTCGTCTGCGCCGCCCGAGGTTTTGTTGCACCCGCAAAGCGCGCATAAACTTATGCTTAACATAGCCACAAGCGAAAGAATAAAACAAAATCGTATTTTTTTCTTCATTTTTTTCTCCTTATCTTATCCTTTTACCGCGCCGACCGCGACGCCTTCAAGGAAATATTTTGAAAATACCGCGTACACCACCACTACGGGAACCGCGAGAATAACAAGCCCTGCGCAAAGAGTTCCGTATTCCGAGTTGTTTACGGTGTCGAATTTCTGAATAGTTATCGCAAGCGTGTATGCTTTTTCGTTCATCGGTATAAACACGAGCGGACCGAAAAAATCGCTCCACGACGCGCTGAATGCGCCTATCGCCACGTAAGTAAGAACGGGCTTCAATAAATGCAAATCTATATGAAAGAAAGTCTGCGGTATACTCGCTCCGTCGAGCGAAGCGGCTTCGTGAAGTTCTTTCGGAATTGCGTTTGCATAATTCACGCCTATGAACACGCCTATGCCCGAAACGCCTAACGCTGCGGGAAAAAGAAGCGCGCCGAGCGTGTCGTATAGTCCCAACGCGCGTATGAGTAAGATATTCGGAATGGTGGTCATTTCGCCGGATACGAACATCGTAAAGAGCAAAATTCCTATGAAAATGCCCGACCCTTTGAATTTCAGAACGCCGATTCCGTAAACGGCAAGCCCCGTGATGATCGTCTGACAAACCACCGCTACCACGGCGACTGTTACCGTGTTGATTATACTCCTCCCGAGGTTTCCCTCGACAAATGCTTTATAGTAGTTTTCCGGATGAGCCAAAGATAAACTGAAAGGCGATTTTATAAACTCGCCGTAAGTCTTGAACGACGTGCTTAAAACGAATATCAGCGGGTACAGTACAAGCACTAAAATAAGAATCATCGCTATCCATTCTAAAATCACGCCGGTTATTTCGCCCGCCTTTTTGCGGTTTCTTTGCGATTGCAGATTCGTCATAAGTCGTTTTTCTCCTTTTTCGAAAGGTAAAAATTACCGAACCACACGAAAACCGCAAGAATAAGGCTCAATACTATCGACATTGTTACCGAAAGCGAAAAGTTGCGCTGCTTATACATCGTATTGAATATAATCAACCCGACCACCTTCGTATTTCCCGCGCCTTCCGTAAGCAAGTAGAACAAAGTGAAGTTCTTTATACCGCCGACGAGCGACATCACGAGATTTACTTTCGTCATAGAAAACGTAAGCGGAAAGATAAAGTAAATCAGTTCCTGAAACTTGTTTACCCCGTCAATCTTCGCGCCCTCCAGGCAATCCTTCGGCACGGCGTTCATCGCGACGAAATACAGTATCACGGTTGTGCCGATAAACCACCAGGTATTCGTTATTATAACGGCAACCATCGACCAGCCCGGCGTTACCAGCCACGCGGGAATATCGGTAAAACCAAGCGCGAGAAGCAACCTGTCGATCAGTCCGTTATCGTGAGCGTAAATAAACTTCCACATGACCGACACGACGGGCGCCGGCAGAACCACGGGAATATATATAAGCACACGGAACAACGTTTGCGGCCCTCTTGTCATTTTATAAATCAGGTACGCTATCAGAAAACCGAGCGTTATCTGTATTGCCGTGGAAATCAGCGAGAATTTCAGGCTGTTTAAAAGCGACGGCCAGAACATCGTCGTGGAGTTTGTGAATAAGTAAATATAGTTGTCGAATCCTTTGAATTTAAGGCTGGTCGCATAATAGCGGACGTCGGTAAAACTAAGCAATACCGAATAAATTATCGGATAAACGACGAACAACAAAAGCGAAACGGCGGCGGGGATGCAGAAAATCCATCCCCATATATTCCGCTGTTTTTTATATAATCCTGAATCTGTCATTACTTATAATCCCGTTATTACTTTTTAAGCCACTCGATATATTTGTCCACTGCAGCCTGATTTAACGTATACTGCGGATCTATCATAGAAAGCGCGGGATAGTTGAGCATGGTATCCGTGACGGAAGTTACGCGATCGTTATAAAGAACTTTAAGAAGTCCCTGCGCTTTCTGCAGGCTGCCCGACTTGGAAACCGTATAGTTATTGAGCGCAACCGACGAAGCCGAAGCCGCTTCGCTGAGAACGTAATCCGGATGAGTTCCCATAATTCCTACGTTCGCCATACTCGCGGCAACGCTCCTCTGAAGCGCGTTGCCGTAAGTAACTTCCTTTCTGCTCATTACGGAGCCTTCGTTATCGGCAAAAAGTTGCTGAACTTCCTTAGAATTGAGATACTCGAGGAATTTAAGCGCCCACGCTTTATTCTTGCTGGTCGGCGAAATAAAGAATCCGTCGTAACCTCCAGAAACGTAGCCTGCCCCGGGGTTTTCCATGCTCGAAAAACCGGGAATCGAGATACAGCCTACGTTTACGTCCATTTCGCTCTGAATAGCCGCAAGACTGTTGTTGTTAAGCATTGCCATAGCGCACGATCCGTTTATGAAGTCGCTTTCCACGCTTTCGGTGCTGCCCGCCAGCGGGTTTGAACCGAAGTAGCCGGCTTTCGTCCAGTTTCTCACCTTTTCATAAACGTATGCTTCGCGTTCGAAATCGGCGTCCGTATATTTTAATCTTCCCGTTTTATAGTTCGGATCGTCCGCTTTGCCGGAGATTATATCCATATAGTTGGAAAGCGCGGCGCCTATATACGAATACGTTCCCGTCGCGCCCCAGCAGGAAAGCGGAACGACGTCCTCGCATTCTTCTTTTATTGTTTTCATAACGTTTTCGAATTCTTCGATGGTCGTAGGAACTTCAAGCCCTAACTCTCCGAACAGATCGGCGTTATAATAAATAACGAAGCCCGTAGCGCGGAACGGCACGATATACGTTTTGCCTTTAATCGCACCGGACGACATACATTCGCCGTCTCCGATGAGATTTTCTTTATACTTTTCGTAATAAACGTCCGTAAGATCCGCCGCCATCGTGACGTCCTCGTTTACGAGCGCTTTTGCTGCATGCACCCAATAAAAACAAACGTCGGGAAATTGCGAAGTTCCCCAACTCGACGTGATTGCCGTGTCTATGTTGGAATAAGATTTTACGTTTGTCTGCACCCTTACGTTGGGATATATAGCCATGAAGTCGTTGCAAATTTTCGTGAACGTTTTTGCATGCTCCGACCATATATGCGTAAACTTCAGCGTCACTTCTTTCCCCGTGTTGCTTACGTCTTCCCAGTTGTCGCTGACGCTTTCGTTGCCGCCGCAACCCGCAAACACAGAAACCGCCATAACCGAGCAAATTGCCAGGCTTAATAATTTCTTTAATAATTTCATTTGATTTTTCCTCCGCTTAGTTTTTTTTCGATTTGAGCGAAATTATCGCCAACGCCGCCGCAGCGCCTGCAAACAGAACCGCCGCAACGATTATAATCGACGTCGACACCTCGGATTTACAACCGCGCTTGTCGGCCGTCGGTTTCCTTTCGGGCAGTTCCGGCTCGATATATTCGGTATTCGCGTCACCGGAATGATCCGGCTTTACAAAAGTTTCTTTTTCGGGTTTTTCAAACTTTACGTCGTCGACGTATTTATAACTCAAACCCCTTATTTCGTAAGAACAATCTTTCCCGCCGAAGCCTGCGGCGTTGTCATACCCGCCCGTCGCAACGTTTTTAAAAGCGTAATGTCCGTTAATTTTTACAGAAACGAAGCCGTCCGAACTTATAATGGTTATTTCGCTTCCGTCGGTTGTTTCCGCGGCGGTTTCCGCTATTTTGCCAAGAGCCGTCGACGTACCTTCGTAAAGTTCCGCTTTGCCGTCTTTATATATTCTCATAAAAAGGCGTTTATAGCCCTGAGCATTGTGTTTTATAACGACGTCGGCATAACCTCCGTTTTCCGTCGAAAACTTATCGAGCGTAAATTTCAACACGGTTGACAATTCGCTTTGATTTATCTCCGTAAAACTTTCAAGCCCGGTCATTTTGTACAGCAACTTGCTTGACGCGCCCGTAGACTGCATCACGAAATACTCTTCTTCGTTGTTAAGATTCACGCCGAAAGCCGATATATCGCCGCTGAGATATTTATCCGCTTTGCCGGAATTTATCTTGCCGCGCGTAAATTCGAATTTCGCCGTTTCAGCCGACTTGGGCTGAACTTCCGCCGCCGCGACGGGCTGAAGAAACTTAAGCGAAAAGTCGTTCACCGTTCCTTTATTATTCTGCGCGTGAAAACCGAGTTTCAGCGACATTGCTATTTCGTAGTTTTTAAGCGCGACCACGTCTCCGATAAAAACCGTCAATTTCCCGTCGGCATAGTAAATTTTAATTTTTACCTTGCTGCCCGCGGAGGCTTTGAACGAGCCGAATTGTTTGCTTACGTTATACAGCGTGTCGCCGTTCGCCTTGTTTGCGTCGTGAAGGAAAATATTGCCGTTATTCATCGCCCGCACCACAACGTATCCTTTGTCGGTTTCGCCTATAATTATTCCGAATCCGTACCAGGGCTGAATCGCATCGGGGTAATCCCCGAATTCAAGCGTCGCTTCGATAACGTAATCGAGGTCGTTTCCGTCGGAATATTCTTTAATATCCGTGCGATAAAACCTGAGCGACGAAAGATAATCGTTGCTCAATATAAAATTCGAATTGAGAAAAGCGTTGATTTTAAAATTATTTCTGCTCACCGAGATATCGGCGGTCGAAACTTTGTTTTCGATTCCGGGAATATCCAGAACGTTTTCGTTTCCCTCGGCGGGATCGGCAAATTCTTTTACAAACTTTTTAACGTCCGTTGCGGTGGTTAAAACAAGGTCGCCGTAACCGCCCTTTCCTCCGAACGTGCAGAATTTTATAACGGGAAGCCCCTCCACGTCCTCGTTTGCGAAAATGCCGCTGCCGTTTATATCGACGGCAAGTTTACCTGCCGAATATCTTATTTCGAGCGTATAACTTGTTCCGACCGAAAGACTTATGCCCGTGAACAATCTTACGCCCTGACTCCTGCCGTCGGTATAGTCGGTGAGAATGTACAACGCGCCGTTATGCCTTTGCTGAACGTACGTTTTAGAAACTTCGTCTTCGGCAACGATAACCGACGGAATGGTGTGAACCTGCGAGATTAAGGAAATAGAAATAACCGTTTTGAAATAAAGCGAGATATCGGAAAGAGGATGATATTCGTCGTTACCGTCGTAATATCCTTTCGCTCCTTTTATTTCGCTGGCAGGCTCAAACTCTTCGCCGGTCGGCGTATCCACGGTATACTTGCCGTCGGAATAAACGTAATTCCCGGAACCCGATTGTCCGAGCAGCAAGTTTTTTTCAATATCCGCTTTTGCGGACAACCCTTGTGGCAACAAACAAACGAACATCGTAAGTGCCGCAATTATTGCAACCAATCTTTTCATTTTCCTCTCCTTTCGCCGTCTCCGGCGATATTGTTACTTATTTTATACTCGGAAATACGAACCGCTCCAAGATAAAAATCGGTGAACGCATAGTCGGGCGTATACGTATTTACAGGCGGGTCTACGCTCAGAATCTCATCCTCATATCCGCGGGTCCCTTTGAAAGTGTTCACCCCTACGAATCTCTGCTCTCCGCAATAATGATGGTGCGGACCGAACATGTTGCGATTTGTGCCTTTAAGTCTGACCGTTATAAGGTTTTCGCCTTTTTTAAGCCGCGGCGTTAAATCGATTTTCTCTTTCGACGTCACGCAGCCCGCTTCTTTGCCGTTTATCGATATTATGCACAGCGCGCCGTCGAAATCCTCTATATCGAGTTCGGCTTTATCGCAATTATAGTCGTAAATAAACGTTTTCTCGATATCGCCGCGATAGAACCACAGCCCTTGCGACGTGAGTTCCGCGTCAAAATTCTTTTCTGCGGGCGTTTTCAGTTTAAATTCCGCGTCCGCTACTTTTACGTACCACGGCGTCCTTCCTGTTTTTCCTTCGACAACCACGTCAAAATTGCCGGTGAGATATACGCTTTCGATTTCTTCTTCATAAGAAAATCTGTTTTTCTCTGTTTCAAATACGCAGTCGAGGTCAAAATCCGATTTTTTCGGACTGACGTTATAATACGCGCATATTTCGTTTTCGCCTTGTTTAACGATATGAGAAATATTTGCGCGGCGGATACTCTCGTCAACGTAGAACCCGTCGTCGAACGACAACCCCGCTCCGTTAACCTCAACTTTTTCGCACGTTGAATTCTCCATACACAAACAGACGTCATTCGGTTTATTTTCGCAGAAAAACTTGTATTTTACAAGCATTTTGAACGGCTTAGTTGCTTTGAGCGATTCCTTATACGCACTGCTCTGGACATTTAAAACGTAATCTTCGCCCAAAGATTTACCGTTTATTATGAGTTCGGCGCGGTCTATCGTAAAGGTGTTCGCATCGGTAAGAGCGCAACTTCCGGATTTTAACGAAAACCTCTTAACTAAAGCGTAAGTTTCCGACTTTTCCCGTTCGCCCCCTTTGAAAACAAACATATTTAACGTTTTTGGTTCGACTGAAAAACAAGCGTAAGTCGCCTTTTCGTCCGAATAACAACCGAGCGGAGTTTCCTTGCCGGTCAAAGCGTCGTAAGAATAAATCTGTCCGCAACCGTTAACGGCTAAAATTCCCTTCACCGTACTCGCGTAATCGTTATTGAAAACGCTGACGTATCTGTTTTTATTTTCTCGGGTGGTTTTCAGCGTGACGTTGTTTGTTAAAACTTTTTCCCGTTCGGAAAATACCGCGGCTTTCCGACGATAATCGATATAATCGAAATATTTCACCCAAAGATCTCTTCTGTTCTGGACGACAGAAAATTTCTTGTTTCTCTTTATGGCTTTAAGTTTTTTGAGTTCTTCGGAAAACTCTCCTTCGACTTTTTCGGGAAAACGTTCGCAAAAAGCAATCGGTATGCCGTTTCCGACTACTCCCGATATAAGTTTTTCGGTATTTTTTGTTATATTTTCGGTCGAGGGAACAATCAGCAGTTCATATTCGCCTTTGCCGACTTTTATTTTTCCGTTCTTTATCTCCGCGCCGACGTGCGAAAGATAGGTTTCGTCGGCAATGTCGAATTGAACCTGCGCGGATATAAGCGATTCCACAAGATTTCTGAATTCCGAGGATATATTCGCGGATTTTTCGCTTCCCGCTTTTTCGGAATAACAACCGTAAACGGGCGAAATAACAAGCGCGTCGTTTTCGCTTTCGCCGCGCGAGGAAAATTCGTTCATACCGTTCATCGCGCGATTGAGATAACCGATACTGTCCCACCAGTTGTTCTGAGCGGAAAAAAACGCGGGATAATCGCGTTTTCTTACGCCGGCTATGGAATACGCCGATAAATGCAAGCACGCGTTATTTATTCCGTGCGCGCTTTCATATCCCCATATTCCGAGATAGTCCGACGCGCGCGTTCCCCAGCCGCAACAACCGAAACTCTCCGAAATAATCTCCTTTTTGCCTAGTTGGTTTTTTGCGCTTGAAATCTGTTTCAACAGAACGGGCGAAGCGTATCTTCTGCCCAGATAGTCTATGCCCGGAAAATCCATGCCCGTATAATTAAGCATAGCGTTTCCGCCTTTGAGGTATTGCGTTGAAATTCCGTCCTCTTCGGGGAAATGCCCTGTGAACAACAAATTGTTTTTAACGCACCATTCGTTTATCTTGTCTATATAATTTTCCTTATAAACGGAACAAACGACGTCGTAATAATCCTGACGAAACACTTCTGCCGCTTGCCCGTCTCCGAAAAGCAGATATATGAAATCGAGTAAATCGTAGCCTTTTTTTTCTTCGAACGCTTTTTCGAGATACGGGCTGTAACAATACTCGCCGTACTGCGGTTCGTCGGTAAAAATACCTTTTATGGTTTTGCCGAACCGATCTCCGAATCTGCGTTTATACTCCTCGTGGGTAACAGCGATAAATTCGTCGGTTACGCGCGGAGAAAATATGTCGACGTAAAACGGATTGACCTTATAACCGAAACAGAATTCGCTCTTTCCGGAATCGTCGCGTTTATAAGGCAGATTGCCGAAGCAAGCGTATCTGCTTCCTTCCGGAATTTTTTCGGGTCTGCCGGACGAAAAGCCCGCCAGAAAATTTTTATCGTCGATTTCGGCGTTTTTCATTTCGCAGGAAAAGTCTTTCGGCAGATTTCTCGCTGTCAACGACTTCTGACAATAGTCCTCGCCCTTACCGTTCACTCTGCCGCCGGCAAATCCGCTGGGCCAACCGTCTTCATCGTAAAGCCACGCTTCGAGTCCGCATTTTTCGGCTTCGTCGACGGCATAACCTATCGCCGCAAACCATTCCTCCGAAAGATAAGCCGATTTCAGACCTGCCCTTGCATGCAAAAAAAAGCCCCCGAAATCCTTTTCTTTGAAATCTCTTACTCTCTCTCTTATGCCTTGCTCGGTAAGTTTTCCGTTTAAAGCCCAAAATAATCTGTTTTTTCTGTTAGTTTCCTGTTCTTTTGGCATTATCAGTTTCCGTTAAAGTTCTTGCTATTCGTGTAGCAATATTTTTTAAAGCACTATGCCCGCTTCATTCCGGACTTCGTGCTTTTTCTTTCATTTGCTTAAATTTGCTGAAACTACTCGCGTAGTCTACGTAAAAATCAAGAAGTCGCGTTAACCGCGAAACCATCTTGCTTTTTTATTTTAACACGCCGACAACCGCTTGTCAATATAAATTTAAAAATTTTTTTTATTTTTTTAAAACCGGTCAACGGATATCCTTTACCGTGTTCCTTTCGACGATATAGGTTTCCTCGTTGGTTTCCGAAGTACGCTCGCCGCAGATTTCGGAATACAACACCCTGAATATTTTTTTTCCGAGCATTTTATAATCGTAACCGAGCGTGGTTAGCGGAGGGTTTATATACTTCGAATACATGATATCGTCTATGCCCACGACGGAAACGTCGTCCGGTACGCGATAACCTCTTTCTTTCAGTTTATCTATAACGCCGTAAGCCATCAGATCGTTTGTAGCGATAATCGCGCTGAAAGGAACATTTTCAGAAAGCAATTTATCCGTAAGTCTCATTCCGTCTTCGACGGTTGTCGAATAGGGAGCGTCGTCGTTTATCACGCTCGGTTTTTTACCGAACTCCTTATAATACTCGTCGACGAACGCGGCAAAACGACGATCGCTTTTCTGTTCCGGGTTAAGCCCGTTCAGATAAACTATGTCTTTATGTCCTTTCGCCTTCAGATATGCGACGATTTTTCTCATTCCTCCGTCCATATCCGCTTCAACGACCGGCAGACTTTCCTTCACGGTTTCTTCTTTGTTGCCCAGCACGACTTTCACGTTGTTATCCAGAAATCTGCTTACGATTTCGTTCAGGTTGCGCTCGGAAACAAGCGAGATATATATCCCGTCTATTCTTCTTGCAATCAGGTCGTTTACCTGTTTTTCCACGTCTCCGCTGCCCGCCACGTCGGATATATAAACCGAGTAGCCGCACTCGGCTGCCTGCTCCTGAAAGCCGTGGATAATGGCGGGGAATATCGGGTTTGCCATATCCCTTACTATTATCGCGACGGTGTCGGTTTTTTTCTTAACCATGCTTTTCGCAACCATATCGGGTTTATAATGCAACGTTTCTATTGCTTTGTTTACTCTGTCTACGACGTCTTTCGAAAATTTACGGCTGTCGTTCAGCACGTACGAAACGGTTTGCTCCGACACACCCGCAAGCCTTGACACGTCTTTTCTCGTAACCCGCATAAAATCTCCCTCCGTCCCATATTCGGCGGCTCTTTTTCCTTATTTTAACATATTGCAAAATAAAATGCAATAGCAGAACGGCATTAATCTTTTTCGCCGCTTTCGCCGGTCGGATTAACCCTCCACTCCGTTTCCCAGCAAATATACGGCGTTCCGTCGTCCGAAAAACGCACCGGCAACCAGACGTAAGTCGCTTCCGAGGTGTTTTCGTCGGACAATGCCGTCGTAGTGAACCCGTCGGGAAGAGGCTCTTTGGTTTTATCGAACATTCTTTCGTAAATCGCGTTTATATCAGGCATGTTCGCCGGCAAATCCCTCAGCCATCTGTCGCCCAACGCGATATACAAATCTTTTATAAACGGATGCCTGAACACCGAAGAAAACTGACACGCGAAAGAATTTTTATTCACGTCGTTCACGCAAGGCTTACCGAGTTCTCTCCACTCCCCGTGAAAATCGGTTATTTCATATAAAACCGTTTCGTTCGGGAAATAGCCCGTGGTTCCGGAAGTCAACAAAAACTTTCTTCCTCCGCGTTTGAAAAATGCCGGCGCTTCTCTCGTAAAAGGCGGAAACGGCTTGGGAATATGGATTGACATTTCATCGGTAAAATCGGTGTAGTCGTCGTTTAACGTAACGCAAAACATCGAATCGTGCGGATTTTCGAAAATTATATACGCTTTACCGCCGTCTTTGACCAGATCGAAATCGCCCGCATGGTACTTATCGAGTTCGGCAACAACCCTGAACGGCTTCGTTATATCTTTGCTCACCGCCACGGCGTACACGCAATATTTCAATTCGTCCGGCGGAACTTTGCTGCATTTTGCCCACATAACGAAAAGCCCTGTTTTTTCGTTATATAAAATATGCGGGCGATCGGTTATGTTTTCAGGATAAAACACCGTGCCTTCCCGACTGCTTATTGCAATTATACCTTCATCTTTCCAATTATACAAATCGTCGGACGAATACACCTTCACTCCGTTCGTCCAGTTTTTACAGCGTTCACCCGTTGCCGTGCCGGTAATCCCCTCTTTGTTTTCTCCGTAAAAATAAAATTTTCCGTTATGATACAATATAGAACCGCCGTGCGCCTGAACGACGCATCCGTCGGTATCGTAAAGAACTTTTCCCGGTCTGATTGTTTTATACACCTGCAAGTCTCCTTCGCTTATTTATTAAATGAATTCATAACGTCAGTTTCGAAATCCCTCGCCGTAGAAGCCTCCGACCCGCCGTCAAATCTGCTGTTTTTCATATACACCGCAACTATATTATCGACTTTATCAACCCAGAAATGAGTTCCGTATGCGCCGCTCCAGCCAAAACAGCCTTCCGGCAAATAATTGTTATGCCAGCCAAGAATAAAACGAACCTTGCCAAAACGCCGCAATTTCCGTGCTTTTTGTCAAATTCTCGCTTGAAGTACGTATAGTACGTCTGCGTTCGCCTTTA
>URKE01000017.1 GCA_900548285.1 uncultured Eubacteriales bacterium
TGCCTACGTCGTGGAAAACGTTATCCATAGCGAGATTGAGCGAGTAGGTTTTGCCTGCATAAAGCAAATCCACGGAATCTTTGCCGAGATTGTATTTCGTAACGCCCGTAGGAGCGGTGATAGACATACTTGACGGCACGCCTTCGTAGACGATATTGACTGTTCCGGTCTTACCGCCTTGTCTTGTGGTGCAGGTAAGAATTGCCTTGCTGCCTTTGAAAGACTTGTAGCAGTTGACCGTTGCCGTAAGATTGCCTTGCGAATCGTCCGTCACCTTGATATAGTCCGAAATGTTCTTGTCTTTGAGCGGAGCGTCATTTGCCCAAGCAACAGACCAAGTAACGTATTTATCTACGACGGTAGACGGCGTAATGGTTGCCGTAACCGTTTGAGATACGTATTGTTGTGTATTGTCCGCAGCGAGAGCAGGCGATTTCACGCTCATAAGTCTGGGTTGCCCGAGAGTGAGAACTACCGCGGCGTTGGATTCGTCCGGCGTTTCCTGTTGCGTTCCGTTCTCTTGCGGTTTGATGGGAGTGGGTTTGTCAAGCGACAGAATAAGTGCCGCAACAACGCCTGCCATAAGCACGATAATGAGCGTAAAGGCGATTATCCACTTAACCGCGTCGGATTTTTTGTGTTGATTGAATTCTTGATACATAATGTTTTTTACCTCCGAAATTTAGATTTTTGGGTGTAAAAAACTACGGCTTACCTAAGCAAACCGTAGTTCTCTACAAGGGGAATGCTTATCTCAAAAGCATATTCATGAAACTCTTGTCCGACGTTCTCGCAGGCTTAATCGGGCATTCGTAAACAGTCCCGTCTTCGTCGTAAGAACGAACGGCGTAAGTATTGCCTTTCACTACCTTGCCGTGATCGTCTTTCATTTCGTAAGGAACGACGACGAGTTCCGCTTCCATAGCGTCACCGAAAACCACGTCAAGAACGTTGTAGCCGTTTTTGTCGGTGTCTTTGTTGGGCGGTGCGACCTGAATTTTGATTTCCTTGCCGCGAACTACACCTTTAATGAAGTAGGAGTAGTATTCCTTACCGTGACTTTCAAAAGTTTCTCTTTCAACCATAATGTTGTTAGCCATTACCTTTCACCTCCTTAATTTTTCTTCCCGATAGTGCGGGAGATTTTCTTTGCTTCGGCTTTGGATTTGCCTTCGCCGAGTGCCTTCTTGTATTTGAACAAGCCGGCGTGATCGGACTGTGCCTGAAGATAACCGGAGCGAAGACCTGCTTCGTAATCGGTCAGTTCCTTACCTACTTTCGGTCCGTGTTCGTGAACTTTGTTTTTGCGTTCGGATGCGTAACCCTTCGCTCGTTTGGAAGGCACGCTCCATCTGCGTTCGTTGTTATTTTTGTTTGCCATAATGTGTTTTACTCCTTTACCCGTGTAGCCGTTAGTTCAGCATAGAATTTTGATTTTTTGTTGCCCGTGTTGCCGTTAGCCAAGCGAAAAATTTTGATATTAAGTTGTAAGTTTGCAAGCCTTTTTCTTTTTGTTGAAACATTCCGTTTCGTGCGACTTTTACTTTGGAAGGTGGCCACCTTTATCTTTCGAATGTCCGCATAAAACAGTCGGTTTTCTTTGTCGAAAATAGACTTGCTTTTATATTTCCATAGAGAACGCGAATTCTCTTAATGGACGATTGAATGTAACCGAAACGACAGTTAAAGTGCCGTTATAGGTTGATTAAACGCACATTTATGTGATTTTTTAATCAATATAGGTCCTTAAATATGTGCGTGTTTTGATACGTTTACCGTCAAGATTGTTTCTTGATTGAAACACGAACTCATAGTCGATGTCGCGCTCGGAAGTTCTGAAATAATAGGTATCGTCGCTTACAGAATGAACGTCTCCGCGATTGTTGGAACAGAGAGAAATTTTCTGCTTGACGATATAGTCCGGGGTGCGATAAACGTTGTCTGCGTTTTGAAGAAAATCAATATCGCAAACGGGTTTTACAACAGCGTGTTTTGACATATTTTTTACTCCTTTGCCCGTAACCTGATAGCACAGTGATTTTGTTATTTCAACGCCGACTGCAAGAAATAAATCAATTTGTTGTTGAGTTCCTTCATATAGTCGGTGGTGAGTTGCCATTCTTCGGCAAGAACCGCTTGCGTATTGTTGTCAATATACAACGACACATAAAGGATATAGAGCCTTGCAGGAGCGTTTTGCATTGCCGTATTGTATCGTTCGACTTTCTGAACGATTGCAAGCGGCTTGACAGTTTTGGAACTTCTGTCGAACAGTTCTTTCATTGAGTAGTAGTAACGAATTTCTTTTAAGTCGTTTCGGACCTGAACCGTGGTAAGCATTTTTAACACCTCCTATTTTTTGTTTTTTCTGCCGAACTTCTTTATGATTGCGAGCATTGTTTTCTTTTGGTTTTCGTCGCAATTTCCGAGCATCGTTACCAATAATTCCTGCTGTTCGTCTGACAGATACTGCTTTCCAAGATAGTAATCATCTTCGACAAAAACTCCGCTATCGTGCCGGCCCGCAGCGGTGTATATCGGGTAAGAAATCGAGAGTTCGAGAACGTCACGAATAATTGTTTTCCTGCTTACGCCGAGTTCAAATGCGAGATTGTCCATCTTTTCGTGACGACGTTCGCAAATAATCTCTAAAAGCGCTTGGCGACGTTCCGTTGCTCTCAATTTTCTCACCTCCTTTGCCTTCGATGGCCTTATTTTCGCAGTCAACTGGGACACCTTTTGTCCCAATTAAAAAAGTTTTTGATATTTTTTGGGATTTTTTGAAATAAAAAAAGTGCCTTGACAAACAGGAACCTCTAAAAAATGAGATTCGCTGTTCGCCAAGACACTTTTAAGCCTTGTATTTTACCTGATAGGTAAGTTACGAACACTTACACATAAAGTATTTAAGCCGGATTTGCCTACTTTCGCTATTCCAGAACGACCGGGATTTGCTTTATGCACGCTACAATATTAAGTTAGTCCATCTTGATTTTAATCAGGATTTCTTTGTTATGCTGTTTACTGAATATCTTCGCTTTACAGCGATGACAAACAACAAGGATTGCGCCGTCTTTTCGTTGATAGCCCGTAGTCTTTTTATGACAACAAGGACATACGAAAGGAACAGGGTTAGAACTCGTCTCCAAAATTCAACCTCCTTTCCCCATGACACACAAAGAGTTGTATTTAACCCACTGCATTGATAGGGTTGGGTAATCCCATATCGCAGGAAGATTATCTTTTGTGCCTAAATATGAATAGTAACGAATAAGACGGGGCTCTCTTACTTTGCCACTATGCAAATTTCAAAAAATCAATAAATATCCTTGAGAATTTTAACTGCCACGCCTTGTATGGCAACATCATCGAAAAACATATCCTTCATTCCGTCGTTTTCGGGATGCAAACGGAATTTCTTTCTTCTCTTATCAATATAATATCTTTTCAACGTCGCCTCGTTTTCTATGAGCGCGACAACTATTTGACCTTCTTCTGCCGTGTCTTGCTGACGAACGACAACCAGATCGCCATCATCTATGCCGGCGTTTATCATACTATCGCCCTTTGCCCTAAGAATAAAGAATTGTCCGTTACCCAAGAGTTCACGAGAAAACGTAACGTAACATTCTATATTTTCTTCGGCGAGAATGGGCGTGCCGCAAGCAACTTCACCTACTATAGGTAAACGATTATGGTTATAAATAGCGTTTACTATTTCTTTTGTTTGAAGATCACCGTATCTTCCGCTTTTTTCAATTTCACCACGTTTTATAAGTTCGTCAACATACCTATATGTTTGAGGAACGGACAAGCCGACGGCGGTTGCGATTTGTTGAAAAGTAGGATAAACGCCGCTTTCAAAGTAGCAATCGTTAATCAACTTCATTATGTTATTGAGAGTTTGTTCATTTTTGCTTCTCATTGGAACGCTCCTTATTGTCTAAATGAGTTTCGTTTCTCATTTAGTGATTTTATTATACTCAAATCACTATCGAAAGTCAAGAGGAGAAAAGGGGCAAAACGAAAAAATTTTTAACTTATTAAAATTAAAAAAGTAGGAGTCGAGTGGCTCCTACTTTAATTTGTTAGACAATCGTTCCTTTTGCCAAATCTTCGGCAATAAAAGAGCAGAAGTAAAAAGGAACGGTTAGCAACTTTTGCTTATCGTCAAAACCGTAATTGTTTCTTGATACCTTAATTGCAAACTCAAATTTATTGTGATTTGAAAACTTTTCCAAAGAGTTCAACATGCCGCGCCCTTTCTTAACGTCAATCGGGAACAACTTATTGTTGGATTCCACGATAAATTCAAGTTCGGCGGACAATTTACCTTTCCAATAAAAGAGATTTATGCCTTGTGCAATAAGCTCGTTTGCGACAAAGTTTTCAAAGAATATGCCCGACAACATATTTTCTTTGTCGGGTGAAACAAACGATGATGCGTTTATTCCGCTTTGATAGGAAAACATACCGCTATCCGCAAGATACAAACGGAAATTGCTATCGTTGTCTTGAATAAGCGGCATAGTAATATGTTCTTTAAGTTGATACGACCTATTTACAATGTGCGCCATTGTAAGCCAGTCAATGGCGGTCGCAAAGTCGCGAGTTTTGCTTTTTTCTTCTATAAGCCCTGGCGAAAAATTCTTTGATTCTTTATTGAGCTCTTTATATATATTTGAAAACAATGAACGCGAACGCAATATAGCTTCTCTGCTTGCTTGATACAATTCCATATCGGAAAGATAATTGTCGTACAGAACTTTAAGAATCTCCCTTGCTTCAAAAAGATTTTGCGTTGTAATATAAGTATCAACGACTTCGGGCATTCCTCCAACAAGCATGTATTTATAAACCTGCTCCAACGCAAGCTCATGAACACTTGTATCTAACGCTTTCTTTTCCGAATATGCCTTTCTAATTCTTTGATACAGCACTTTGTTGCTATTCAAAAGAAACTCTTCAAAAGTAAGCGGATATATTGTAATTTGATTTATCTTGCCGACAGGAAACAAAAATTTAGAATTGTTTCCCGCGCCCCGCTTATTGGTTT
This sequence comes from uncultured Eubacteriales bacterium, assembly GCA_900548285.1. Taxonomy (GTDB): domain Bacteria; phylum Bacillota; class Clostridia; order Christensenellales; family Borkfalkiaceae; genus UBA10281. The sequence goes on from URKE01000017.1 coordinate 5,057, forward strand.
CTCTTTGAAGTTTTATTCTTACCATAGAGCCGGTTGCAATAACCGGGATTTCCTTGAAATCTTGGCAAAAATACTTTAATGCAGAGATAATATTCGGACATTCTTGCACTTCGTCAAAAATCAATAAGGTTTTGCTGTCTATTTGCCTGCCTTTTTGGAGAGATATGAACTCAATAATCTTTTCTGCGTTTGCGGTAGAAAAGCAAAATTCACGAATTTCATCTTCTTTCTTGCAGTCAATGTAGATATAACTATCTTTATAATACTTGTCGGCAAAAATATCCTTAACCAAATAAGTTTTGCCAACCTGACGTGCGCCCCAAACAATCAAAGGTTTTCTATTTGTGCTTTTATTCCATTCTATAAGTTTTTGTGTCGCCAATCTTTCCATAACTATCGCTCCTTTCGTAATCTAATTATACACGAAATTAAATTGTTTTGCAAGAGTTTAGATATATTATTTGCACCTTTTTTGGTGTTTTGTATGGCATTGTTTGCACCTTTTTAAGTGTTATTTTGTCGATTATTTGCGCATTTTAACGCTTTTAGCAAAAATCTGTGTGTTTAATTTCGACATTCAACGAGCAACATAATGAGCCTTTTTGTTTATAGTAGCCGTATTTACAATTTCCTTTTGTCTTTCGGGGGTATAGCCTAATCGTCTGCATCGACTGGTCAAGGCTCATAAAAAATAATCCGATTTCAAAGGTAAAAACATCTTAACATACAATTGATGACAACCATATGGCATATTTTGAAGAAGAAATAAAAACTATCACTATGCTATTTTTTGCTCGTCGCTCCGCTTTTTCCTTGACAAGTCGCTGCATTCGATTATTCTCGCCCCCTGTCGAAAGACAAAATGAAAAATGCAAGGTGGTGATTCGGCACGAACCATTGTTCAACCCTTCGGATGCCATTGTTGGCATCTCGCCCGAGGGGTGTTTATCCATTGAAAGTGGAAAATATGCCTTGAAAGTAGACGTTCAACCATTCACACTTGTTTCTCGAAGTGTGCTAACGTTGATTCAGAAGTTAGCGAGCGATATGGAAATCATCGTCCGATAGACTTCAATTCAACAAAAGGAGGTTCAAGGCAAATGTTAAGAAGCATCAAAAAAGCATTCGATATAATCAAAGCCGAAGACGCAGAAACTGCCATCACAGTTCACACCATCCGAACTTGGTGTAAACAAGGCAAAATTAAGTGTCTGACTGCCGGCAACAAGGTTCTTGTTGATATGCAAAGCCTCTTGGATTATATCGCAATCAAAACAGACAATACGGAGGTATAAAATGGCATACTCAAAAATTACAACAAACAAACGCGGCGTTTTACAAGCGAAAATTCAAGCGTATGGGTTAGATCCTATGACGGGGAAATCGAAGTTGTATGTCAAAACCGTTCATAACACAGACAATCTTTCCGAAGCAAAATTCAAAAAGTATGTTGCAAAAGCAGAAATTGAATTTGAGGAAAGCATAAAACTGACGGGAAAGACATCGGAAATCGAAAAAACCTCAACAGACGGAGTTCTGACCTTTACGCAGCTTGTAAAAGAATGGAAAACGTCCGTGCTGCAAAATCTATCAAGAAATTACTATGGCAGGATATGCGTTACCGAAAAACTATTTACGAGTTTTTTGGTCGAACATCATCTTGCCGATAAACCAATCTCGGAAATTACTGTTCGGCACGTTCAGTTGTTCCTTAATTCATTTTGTTCGGGCGAAGAAATTCCGTCCGGCTTGGCAAAACTGAAAAAGCCATTGCCTGATACTATAAACGGAAGGCAAATGATAAGGGATAACGTTATAAACACGAACAGTTTATATAGAATGAAACATCTCGACGGGGCAATCAGAGTTCAGACGGCAAAGAACATCTGTGAATATTGCCACTTGAAATTTGACGACTATTTTGAGCCAATCTTCAAGATAAAGGAATGTTCGCCCGAAACAATAAAAGGACATCGAAGAATACTCCGAACTCTTTTTAATGAGGCTGTCAGGTATGAATGGATTGCAAAAAATCCCGTATGCAAGACAAAAGTTGGTGCGTCGGCAAAAAACGGCAATATTTCGATAAAGCCAGTCGAAGAAAAGGAAGTGTTTTCGCTCGCAGAAGTAAGACAATTCATCAAACTTCTTGACGAATTACCCGACGATTTGATATATCGACGCGTTACGTTGAAATTTGTGGTCTTAACGGGCGTGCGAACAGCCGAATTGCACGGTTTAAGGTGGGCTGACTTTGATTTTGACAAGAGAATTGTCCACATCAGACGTAACAGACTTGCGACCGAAGGATTTGGCATCTACGAAAAAGATCCGAAATCAAGAACGTCGAAACGCGATATACCGCTTCCGGCTGAACTGATGGACGACCTTAAAAAGTATATGGACTGGTTTAGGATTGCCGACGATGAATTTGACAATAAATTAGACGAATACTACTTCTCTGTCAATATATTGAGAGAGCCTGAAGGGGTATCCAGCACAGCACAATGGCTTGCTAAATTTGAGGCAAAGCACGGTCTTAAAAAGGTTTCGCCACACGGATTGAGGCATACATATTGCAGTATTCTTTTGTCCCAAAATGTGCCTATTCAGACAGTCAGCAAATATCTCGGACATAGCGATTCGACCATAACTCTTGAAGTTTACAGTCACTTTATTCCAGACACACAAGAGCGAGTCACCGATGCGTTGAGCAATTTGTTTAACGACTAAGCGACTCGCTTAGATTTTATAAGGAGAAAACGATAATGTATTTACCACGATTAAGAAGAATAGCAGACGTATTGAACGAAGTAAAACAAGTCGATCCCGACACTTGTCTTACTCGCAGTATGTTGATTGAACTAATGAAACAAGGCGTAATAACGCCACTCAAATACGGCAACGCTTGGGTTGTCAATATGGACGAATTGCTGTTGTTTGTAAACGGCAAAAAGGAGAAGTAAAATGAAATATATGACGTCCGGCGACATTCACAGAATGTTTAAGCAAGAAGACGAAGGCACAATCATAAGGCGTAATAACGTTCGCAGAATCGCTCTCGAAAACGGGATTAAAAATACGCTTACGCAAAACATAATCTTGATTGACTCAAAAGATTTCTTTGATAAAGTAAACCCGTATAATCTACAAGAACATGAATACAAAATACCCAAGTTAAGGTGCATTAAAGATTGTGCGAGAGAGTGGAACAAACATCGAAAGACGGGCGACCGTTTTATACACGCCGATGAAATACGCGATTTTTTGAAAACAGACACAACAGTATTTAAGTATAAGTTCGGCAATAAGTGGATTGTGAACTATGACCAACTCTTGCCACACCTCAAGAAAATCAACCGTCGCGAAAGCAAATTGTGGAAGGCATATATGGCTCGTATAGGCATAAAAAAATCAGTCACTCCACGCAAGAAGTGACTGAAAAAATGGCCTGCCTGATTGGAGTCGAACCAACGGCGTTCCGCTTAGGAGGCGGACCCTCTATCCTACTGAGGTACAGGCAGATATTTGATATTTTAGCACGATTTGAAAGTTATTGCAAAAGATTTTACAATACCGAAACAATACCTAAAACAATACCAAGTATTACTTTCTAAAAGCCAAACCACAATATTTAGTTGTAAATGCTATATCCGAACTCAATATGTTGTGTTTTTAGCCGAGTTAAGCACTCCCTTAGGAGGGGTTTATTATATCCATTTAACTACAGAAGCATATCTGTTATAATGAACGGAATCATCGTATTATCCCCGTTCGCCTTTTGATTTTACTATATTTTATTCCATAAGTCAAATTTTTGAAAAGACTTTCGCTAAATAATTATGACATGCCTGCATTACTTATTATCGCCGCGCTATAATATCGGCGGTCGGACAATCCTTGATCTTTTTAAACTTGAATTGCGGTATATTCTGTTTGCGAACTTACCCTCGGCGGCAAAGGCGAACTGATCGTCATTTCCGCAAACAATAACGGAATTCACACCAAAAAGGATCTCAAGGTGAAAAATCTCACGCTGTCCGTCACCTGCGCGGACAACGCGCTCAAATGCAACGACAGCGTTGACGTAATCGGCGGCGTAATCACCCTCGTTGCGAAAAGCGGCGACGGTGTCGATTCCAACGGCAGAACTTCTTATCTGGGCATAGTTTTCTCGGGCGGAGATATCGTCATCGTAAGCACTTCCGGCGGAAATTCCGTTTAAGCCAAGCGGCATAAAAACAATAGAATCGTAATAAAAGTCGACTTATAAGTCGATAAACGCGGATTTTAACAAGTCATCACGTTAAATTAAACGCCCGGCGGGGAACGAATTTCGTTCTCCGCCGGGCGCGCCGTATCAGCCTTTAAAAATTTATTCGAAGTTGACGTTAATCGAACCGGTGGTGGTTATAACGGTGAGTTTTTTACCCGTCGTTCCCGTTCTTTCGGAAAGATTGCTTTTTCCCATCGTGGCGGACGAATGAATATCGTATTCCGATTCCGCGCCCGAAACTGTGCCTTTAACCGACCCCATGGTGCATTTTACGTAAATTTCGTCGGCGTTTTTCACGCTGAATTTCACGTCGCCCGTGGTGGCCTTCAAGGCGATTTTTTCGGCTTCCGCGTCGCATTTCAGCGAGCCTGTCGTAACGTTTACTTCGAGACGTCCGCCAGCTTTTACGTTCTCCGCCTTCACGCTACCCGTGGTCGCTTTGATTTCCGCGTCGCCGAGAATTTCCGCGCCGCTCACGGTTATCGAACCGGTACTCGTTTCGAAAAATGCTTTTTCCGCTTTCAGGTTCTCCGCGCGGACGCTCCCGGTAGATACTTTCGCTCTCAGTTCCTTTACTTTGAGCAAATCCCTGACGTTTATCGCGCCGGTTGCCGCCTCGAGAATAAGATCGCCCGAAAACGCGCGCGGAACGGCTACGTCGATCGTAAACATATCATTGTCACGCCCGAACCTCCGGAAAAACCACGTTTTGTTTCGGGTTTCAAGAACGACTTCTCCGTCCTTATCCGTGAGGTCGTGCTGCAATTTTTCGCCCTCGTAATAAGTGAATACGATTTCGTTTCCGTCCGTCGCCGTGACGTTGATTTTTTCGATTTCGCACTTCACTTTCAATTTGCTTTTCCCGTCGATTCCTACTTTTCTCTCTGTCTTTTCGTATTTTTTCATATTTTTTTCTCCTGAAACCGCGAATTCGGCAAGAATATTTTCGACAACGGATTCCGGCGAGCCGAGTTCCGCAACCGCCTCTTCTTCCGTTTTGCCGTTTTCAATGCGGTCGCTTATCATTTCGTCGTAATAATCCAGAACGCTCTGCCGTTCGTTTCCGCTTATCGGCGCAAGCCCTTTTTTAAGTTTTTCCAAAAAATCAGTCTTATTCATTGTATTCTCCTTTGATAAATTCGTAAATTTTCACGATATCCGCCCAGTCGGTTAAAAACTCCCTTATTTTTTTCTTTCCGTCGGCGGTTATCGAATAATACTTCCTGAGCCTGCCGTTATGTTCCGCGCTTCTCACCCGCACGAAACCGCCCGTTTCCAGCCGCCGCAAGATAGGATAAAGCGTAGACTCCGAAATTTCGACGTACGGCGAAATCTTTTTTATCAGTTCGTAGCCGTAAGTTTCCTCCGACAGCATCGCGGACAGAACGCATATTTCCAGCACTCCTCTTTTAAGTTGCACGTCCATATACTCAACACCTCCTTTCGCACAATACTATATCACGCATAGTATTGCAAGTCAAGCGTTTTTTAAAAGTTTTTTAATTTTTTTGTTAGGGATTCCCTATGGTTGCCAAGAATAAAACAAACGGAAAAGTCATATTTTTGTTATATGACGGAAAACAGAAGGCTTCAGGCCGAAAAAATCATCAGCGTAATAATTCTCGTTCTGCTCTCGGCGATTTATATAGCGTGCATATGCGCGCGCGCAAAAGCCGCCGCCTCGCCGAAGCCCGATTTCACCGTGGTTATCGACGCAGGGCACGGCGGGATTGACGGCGGAGTTTCGGGGATAAAAAGCGGCGTTAAGGAAAGCGAACTCAACCTCGACATTTCGAGAAAATTAAAAACGGTTTTCGAAAAATCAGGGGCGAAGGCGGTGCTGACGAGAAAAACTGAAGCGGGGTTATACGGAATTTTCTCCAAAGGGTTTAAAAAAAGAGATATGAAAAAGCGAATGGAGATCGCGGAGCGCGCCTCGCCGGACGTTTTCGTATCGATTCATCTGAACTATTATTCTTCCTCGTCGCGGCGAGGCGCGCAGGTGTTTTACAAAATCGGCAGCGAAAAAAGCGAAAAACTCGCGATAAGCGTGCAGAATCAACTCAACGCGCTCCAGAACAAAAATTACGCGCCCCTGCCGGGAGATTTTTACGTTTTAAACGAATCGTCGGGCGAGGCAATCCTCTGCGAATGCGGGTTTTTATCCAACGAAGAGGACGAGGCTATGCTTTTAACCGACGAATACAGGCAGAAAATCGCCGAAACGATCTTCGTCGGCATAGAAACTTACCGCTACGGCTTAGCCACAGGCGTGAATTGAAAAATCGGGCGCGATAACCCGAACATATAAAAACGAGCCTGACGATATGTCCGGCTCGCTTCTGTTTTTATTTGGTTTCAGGCGGATTATCCGTTCTCTGCACCTTGAGTTTATAAGTTTTCGGCGTCATGCCGGTCATCTTTTTAAACGCGCTGTAAAAGTTCTTTTTGTCCTTATAACCCACGTTATAAGCAATCGATTCTATCGAAAAATCGGTGGTTTCGAGCATTTTTATACTCTCTTTTATCCTGAGTTCCGATATGAACTGCGTGAGAGTTTTGCCCTGACTTTCCTTGAATATCTTGGAAAAATAGTTGGGCGAATAAAAGTTTTTCCGCGCGATTTCCGTCAGAGATATCTTCTGATTATAGTTTTCCTCGATATAATTGATGATTTCGGGCAGAATGGTTTCCACGTTCTGTTTGACCTGCAACGTGTCGTTCTTCGAGATTTCTCTGAAAATATGGACGAGAAGATTTTCAAGGCAGTTATGCACTACTTTTCTGTAACAGGATTCCTTGTGTTTCAGTTCGTCCTCCATCTGCGAAAAAATCTCCTCGATGCGGAACGCCTGATTGGGCTGAAACCTGATCACGGACGAGATGTCGCCCATATTGAACTCCTGAAACGCGCTGAGCGAAAGAATATCGATTGCGTCGAACGAAGAACTGAGTTGCTTATCGATAAACTCGGGCGAAATAAGGCAATTATATATCCCCAGTCCGTTGTGCGGGATAAAACAATGCTTATCCGTTTTGTCGAGAATGATAAGGTCGCCGTGCTTCACGAAAAAGTGGTCGCCGTTGATTATCTGCTCGCCGCAACCCGAATAAATATAAGCGATCTCGAAAAAATCGTGACTATGGAGCGCTTCTTCCGTGGTGTGATAATGCTTATACACAATAACCGGTTCCAAACCCTCGTTTTGCTGCTGTTCTTTAAACTTAAAAACTTTGCCCATATTTTTACCCTTTTACGCTTTTATCCTTTTATACCGCCGAGAGCCATTCTGTCCATAATCGTTTTCTGGAATACTATGAATATCGCCAGAATCGGCAAAGTGGAAAGAATTATCAGCGCGAACAGGTGCGGATATTTTATCGATCCGCCCGAAATCGCGTTCTGGACATAGTTAAGCCCCACGGCTATCGTCGCCTTTTGCGGAGCGAAAAGATAAACCGTAAAATAATCGTTCCATATCCCTATGGCGCACAGAATACCCACCGCTCCGAGCGCAGGCATCGCTATCGGCAACATTATCTGTAAAAACACACGTAAATGACTCGCTCCGTCCACCATCGCCGCTTCGGCGTAAGTCCAGGGCAGGCTCACGAAAAATCCGTATAAAAACAGGAAATATCCGCCGAATCCGTTGAGATACATAACGAAAATCCCGAAATACGTGTTATAAAGCCCGAGCCGGACGTACATTCTGTAAGTGGAAGCGAGCGATCCCATAGTGGGAACCATCATTATGACGAGCGCGAGGACGTAAAGAAACGACCTGCATTTAAATCTGTATTTCGAGATCGTATACGCCGTCAACGAACACGACGCGATAGACAAAACCGTGCCTACCGCGACGAAAACCATGCTGTTGAAAAACATTCCCGGAACGCTCACCGTTTTAACGGTTATGCTCAGCGCTTCGCTCCAGTTCTGCCACCGCCAGACCTTCGGAAGTCCCCAGAGATTCGACACGATGGATTTTTTAAACGAACTGATAAAACACCACGCGAACGGAAATATAAGAGTAAGCGCGTAGAGAGAGAACAACACGAAACAAACTCCGAAAAGTATTCTCTCTCCCTTGCTTCTCGCCTGAATATTTTTAGTCATTTATTTTCCTTTTTTAGTTTTAATCGTTTGCTTTTCTTTTGAAAACGATTACCGCGCCGGCGGCGAGGACAAGCAGAGCCGAAACTCCCGCAACCGAACCTATTCCGCCGAAACAGCCGCCTTCAGAACCCGAAGAATTGCCCGAAGAACCGCTGTCGGCAGGCTTTCCGCTATCGTTTCCCGACGAAGAATCGGGCGTCGTTACCTTTTCAAACTTGGCGTAAACGGTAACGCTTTCCTCTAAGGCGACGCTCTGATCGAACGGTGTTTCAAACGCGGCGTCCGCGTAGAATCCCTTGAATTCATAGCCCTCTTTCACCGGCTCGACGAGCGTGACTTTGCCGCCTTTGGGGCAAGTAACCGCGCTTAAAACTTCGTCGCCGTCCTTAACGGTTACCGAAACCGCCTCGTAAGTGAATTCCGCGGCTTTGCTCCCGACAAAAGCGTCTTCGTCGCCTTTCGCCACGACTTTTATCGCGTAACTGCCCGCGGCGAGATCCTTGATTTCGAATTCGTTTTTATCCACCACGACGGGCGTTTCTTCGCCGACCGTAACCTCGTAAGCCGTAGCCCAATCGACGGGATTCCAGCGAAGGTAAGGCTCGCCGTTTTCTCTCGTTTTAACCGAAACTCTCTTCGGCGTACTCAAAGCGGGCATTTCGCCGGTCTGCGGCAAAGCGGTGTAAGAAATATTGTCTACGTGCCAATACCCGGCGTTGTCGCTCGTTATTCCCACGTAACCGTAAGTTTCGCCCGTAACTTTCCATTCGCAAACCGCGCTTTCCGCGCCGTAAGTTCCGTCGGCGTTCTTTTCGGCGACATAAAGGATAACCTCGCCGTCGTTGACTATAACGGTAACTCTGTGCGTCGCCGTTTTGCCCCAGTTCGGATAAAGGTCCTGCATCGATTCGTTCTTTTTGTCGCTGCCCGTCATCGATACCTGATAATCCTGAATTAGTATGCCTTTGCCGGTGTAAGCGTCGGCGGCGGAAGGTCTTGCAAACCAAACTCCGCACCAGGAATAATCCGTCGTAACGTTGTCGGCGTTCAGAACGGGTCTGTCCGCTCTGTCCGTGGTTATATAATCGAAAGAGAACACGAAATTTCTTCTCGCAACGAGACTGTCTAAGCAACAGTTGTTCTTTGTCCCCGCGAACGCGAGCGTATCGTTATCGACCACAAGTCCTTTCACTTTTGCGTCGCCCTGAGCGAACGAGCCGGATTTTCCGTTGTTCGAAATTTTCCACTTCGTATCGTCGTAAGCGTTATTGTCGAAGTTTTCCTTGATAGTTCCGTCGTTTTCGACGAGCGTGGTTACGGAAAGATTGTCTATCGAACAAGTTAACGGCGCGTCGTAACCCAGCAATCTTATCGTTCCGGAAGTTCTCGCCGCCGCGCCGCCGAACGTCGTTAAGTTCGAGAACGTGACGAGTTTAACGTAATCGCCGACGCCCGTTTCCGTTACGTTTGCGCCGTAAACGATTATCGACTTTTCGAGAACGACGAAGCGAAGTCTTACGCCGCTGCCCGCCGCCCAGTTCGGAATAGCCGAGAAATCTTCGGCTTTGGCTGCCGTTTGTCCCGGCATGCAAATCTGCGCCGGCTGAATGAACATAAAGTAAGGTTCCTCATAAAACGAAGGAAGTTTCTCCGATCCGTGGATTACGAGAACGAGCGTGCTGAGCGTGTTCGTGCCGTAAAGGTCGAATTCGAGAATGTAGTTTCCGTCGTAAACCGTTTTTGAGTTCAGCCCGGCAGGATTCGGCGCGCCGCTGAAATTAAGCCTACCGTCGACCGTGAAATAGTTGAGATGATGCAAAAACCATTGGTTGTTTTCCACGTAATCGTGACCGCTTTCGATCGGAACCCAGGTTTCTTCGCCGAATTTAAGTTCGGCGTTCACGTTTTTAGCGGGCGTTTCGCCTTCCGCCGCCGCCTTTGTTCCGCCGAGCCCTAAAAAGAGCGAACCGATGAGCGCAAAGCCTAAAATCGCGGCTAAAAGTTTGTTCAGTTTTTTCATATTTTTCCTCCTATAGAAACGTCCGCCGCACCGATTGCCGATGATAAGCGGCGTTCCAAATTTTTTTAATATTCGTAGACGGGGAAGATTTTTCCCGCCACGGTTTTAACCAGAAGCACTATCGGAACAGCAAGCAAAACGCACAGGTTTCCCGTCGCCGCGGCTATTCCCATATTAGTCTGCCCGTTTACCTTGGAAACGATATAAAGCCCCAGAGTGTAAACTTCCGTAGAGTTCGGCATGAGCAGCATCGGTTGCAAAAAGTAACCCGTGATGAGCGTTACGCCCATCAGGATAAGTGTGGAAAGAGTGCCGCCGATGAGCGGAATCACTATATGCGTGAACTCCTTTACGAAGCCTATTCCGTCCAGAGCCGCCGCCTCGAAAATCTCGGGCGGAATTCTCTTTATCGCTCCGTTCAAAAGCACCACGTTGTTGCCTATCCCCGACCACAATCCGTAAATGAGCAGCATCGGGAAAGCGGTTTTGCCCGCGAGAAAACCCGTTTTAGGTATCCAGGACTTCAATCCCAACGCCCTTAACAGTTCGGGGAAAAGCCCCACGTTCGTGTCGAACATAAATCCGAAAACCATCGTTAAAACGACGGCGGAAATTATCGACGGAATGAAGAAAATCACCCTGAACGCCTGCGCGCCTTTCATCCCCCTGTGGAGAACGTAGGCAAAAAAGAGCGAAGTGAACAGCAAAACTATGTCGTTCCACAAAAATATAAGAAACGAATTTACGAACGCGGTTTTGATAAGTCCGTCGCTCGCGGCGAATTCTCTGAAAATCTGCTTATAGTTCGTCCAGCCGCAAAAATAATAATCTTTTTTGTCTATGTCGAATCTCTGAAACGAAAGAATTATCGTATCGAAATTGACGAACACCCAGAACACGAGAAAATATAGCATCGGGATAAACAGCATGCCGATTACGAACGGCGCGCATACCCTCGTATCTCTCACTTTAGAACGTTTCATTCTTTACGCTCCCAGAACGGACTTGACGTAATCGTATTCGTTTTTGCAATACTGTTCGGGTGTTATTTCGCCTTTGACGATTCTTAAAAAAGGCGAGCCGTCCACGTTGAATTTTTTCACGTCGCCGTCGATATAATGTCTGCCGCGCGGGTTATCGACAACCGTGAGCGAAGTCGCTCTGATGTCCGCCGCCGACTGCGCGAATCCCGAAAATTTCACGTCGTCCGTCGGATAATCTATCGGACGCCAAAGCCCTGTAGTTTTGGTGTATTGCCTGCAAGCCGCGGAAGAATTGAAGAATTTAAGGAATTCCTTCGCTCCCGTTTTATTCTGCGCTTTTGCCGGAACGAACATGAGTTCGGGCAGACAGCCGTAGTTTATCTTTATATAGTTCCCGTCCGCGTCTTTCTGCGCCTCGTTTATGAACGGAAGAGCCATCATGCGGAATTCGAGGTCGAAATCTTTGAGATCCTCTTTCATTTCGGCTTCGAACCAGTTTCCGTTTGGCATCATTGCCGCCTTTTCCTGCAACATCGCGTTCTGCGCGGCGATATGACCGGTGGCGAGAGAGCCGTCGAGAGAATATTTCGTCACGCTCGCGCCGAAAACCTTGTCGAAGTTTTCAAGCATCGCGAGTTTGCCTTTCGTTGCGGGTTTCGAAGGATCGAACAAATCTACGCTGTCGAGATTGAAAAATTCGTCATAAGCCTCCGCGCCGAGCGCCTGAATCCACCAGCCGCTGAACACGTTTTCAAAATAGCCGCCGGCAAGTCCCGGATAAACGAACGGCGCGACGTCGCCGTCGGTATCCTTAAGAATCTGCTCGCAAAGCGCGACGAGTTCGTCCGCCGTCGTCGGAACTTTCCAGCCGTAATCGTCGAAAAGCGTTTTGTTATAGACAAACCCCGTTACTATTTCGTTCCAGGGAATCGCGTAATAATGATCGTCGTTTTTGCCTACCGTTTTAAAAGCCGGGCGAAGCCTGTTTTCGAGCGTTTCGGTATCTCCGTTGCCCGCGTAAGCGTAAACGTCGTCGAGCGGTTCCATCCAGCCGCGCACCGCCCAGGTCTGCCAGACGTCGTTCTGCGTGAAATAAACGTCGGACATGGTTTTGCTTATGCCCGTTTCGAGCGTGGTTTTAAGGCTGCTCGCAAGGACCGGATCGGGGTCGAGAACGAGATAATACTTATCGTGATAAAGTTTTAAAAACGAAGCGCCCGCCTCCTTTATCCATTCCAGCCCGCAACCGGTGGTGTAACTGATTTTTATCCTTTCTTTGTTTTCGAGCGTATCGATATACATTTCGCCCGTTTTTTCGTTATAAATCGCGTCGCCTATCGTAACTTCGGTTTTGCCGCAACCCGATAAAGCAAGCGAAAACAACATTACGAAACAAGTTAAACCGCATAACAGTTTTTTTCTCATATTTTTACCTCCCGCAAGGCGAAACGAAAATCGCCCCGCCGCTTTTCAACTTATATTTCAACTCTCCGTTAGCGCAACGGGTTTTTTCCGTTTTTCCCCCGCTTAAAACGGCGGCTTCGAGAGCGTCGATTTTCACCGTGACGGCGTTTTCGCGCCCGCTCGTCGGCTCGTCGAAATTCGTTATCAGAATCCCTTCTTTTTCTCCTTGTTTATAAACCGCAAACACGACGTTTCGCTCCGCGGCGAGAATTTTAACCGCGAGTTCGCCCGCCGAAGATTTATCCGTTAAAACGCCGTCGGAAATCGTTTTAAATTGCCCGTTTATTACCGCGCCGCGGCAAACGCATTCGTAATTCCCGAGATATTCGTCCATCGCTTTAAGTTCGGCGTTGACCTTTTTAACGTTTTCGTAAGCGACGTCCTTTTCTCCCGCTCTGCTTACGAGCGCGTTGAGATAAGAATCGTCCACGTCCGGCGCGTAATAACAAAACCAGAAAATTCCCCTTGCCCCGAGAGTGTAATTGACGAACGCCTGGAAAGCCGCTTGCCCGTAAGTTTCCGAGCCTCTTATCGCGCCGTAATAATGCGCGCTGCTGCAACAGAACGTCCACATATCTTTTCCGCGGTTCTCGCAAACCTTTTTAACCTTCGCGATATTTTCCAAAAAGCCTTCCCTTACGTAATTTTCGCCGTTTTCGGTCATTAACGCGTAAAAGTCAAACGACATATAATCGGTTTCGGCTTTCGCAAAAGCCGCGATATAATCGTCGTAACTGTCCGTTTTCAGGCACGAAGGGAGCGCGTATTGCGGAAAAAGATTGAAATAAAACAACTTATCCGGCAACGCTTTTTTGAAAATTGTGCTTGCGTAAACGAGATTCGCCGCTTCCTCAACCGACGGTTCGTCCGCGATGAAATACCCGGCGAAAGACTCGTATTCAAGGTATTTCCGGCTGTATTCGCGGATAAGCCCGACCGCTTTTTCTTCCGTGACCGACGGTCGGTTTTTAAGCGTTTTCAGAAAAACCGACATTTCGCAGTCCTCGACGAGTTGCTTCAAGCCGTTTTTCTGCGCGAGTTCAAGGGTTTTCAATCTGAATTCCTCGCTCGCGCAGCATACGGGAACGGGCGACAATTCCACGCCCGATTCCGCAAGCATTTTAAACTGCTCTTCGAGAAACTCATCGTCGTTTTTTTTGAGAAGATTGTATTCGGGAATACCCGACCAACTTCCTATAATCAGTTTGTTTTTCATTTTTTCGTATATAATCCGGCGACAAAATCAATAAGGTATAACGAGCGCGCCTTCGCCCGGCTCGAGTTCGAACGTTATTTTTCCGCCGACGGCTTTAAGCGTTTTTTCTTCGCCTTTATACCACACCACGGCGTGCGTTTTGCCGTTCAGGGTAAGTTCGACGAGGTTTGTTCCGGTTAACGACGGATCGGCGAAATTCGCGAGCATATAAACCCCGCGGGAACTTTTATCCTTATAAACCCCTGCTATGGCGTCCCTGCTCGTTTTTATGCCTTTTATCGCGTCGGTGTTTTTCAATGCGTACTGCTTATCTTCGACGTAATCGAAATTGACGCTTCCGCCGGCGGCTTCTTCCGTTCCGCGGCTCAGCAAAATCCCCTGCCATTCGCTTTCGTCCAGAATATGATAAAATTTCTGCGTTTCTCCGTTCACTGCGGAAACAAACTCGTAAGCGACGCCTTTTTCGCCGTTGCGTTTTATCATCGCGTCGTTATAATCGCCCGCGACGAGGGGCGGAGTCCAATAACAGAACCACTGCATGGAACGGCTTCCGTAAGCGAGCGACGTATACATCTGAAAAGCCGCGTCCGCTTTATTTGAAACACCCCTCACGCTGTTCGCCATATGTTCCGTGGTACAGCCGAACGTCCACATATCGACGCCGTAACTTTCGGCAAACTCTTTCACCGTGGCGAGATTGTGAAGATAAGTGGGTTTCATTTTCTTGTTTCCGCGCGCGTCCTGAGAAAGAACGTAATAATCGTAAGAGATATACGGTGTTTTGATAACGTCGAGATATTCGTCGATATAATCGCGGTAAGTCACGTTGCCGAGTTGAGCGGTCGATGCGTAATCGGGAAGAAGATTCACGTAAAACGCCACGTCCGGCAGAGCCTCTTTCAAAATTTCACAGCCCTCGCCGAGCGCCTCGAAATAATTTCTCGAGGGTTCGTCGGTGATAAAATATCCCTCGAAAGATTTAAAGCCGAGATAATCCGCCGACAACGCGAGAAGTTTATTCTTTTTCTGCTCTCTGTCGCCCTGATCGCCGTTTACGTCGAACAAAACGCTCGTCACGTCGTTGTCCTGTATCAACTGTTTTATACCGACCTCTTCGGCGGCGGCGAGAACGCGCAGATTGTATTCTTTGGAATTGTACAATATCGCGCTCGAAGCGATCGTGATTCCGCTCGCGGCAAGGTCGCGGTAATATCCGAGCAGTTCTTCGTCGGTAAGTTTTTTGCCGTCTATTTCCGTCGGAATGCCCGACCACATACCTATTCTGAGTTTATTAGTCCCGCTATAAGTCGGTTTTTCCGCATTTTCGTCCTCCTGCCCGACCGATTCCGAAACGCTTGTCGCGGATTCGTTTCCGCTGACGCTTTCTTCTCCGCAAGCAACGAAAGCCATCGTGCAGAAAAGTAAAATTATTAACGATAAAATGATTGATAACTTTTTCAAGTTCGTTTCCTCCTTGTTCGTCAGAATTATTCGTCGGACTTATTCGTCGAACGTCATATGCAAAAGCGCGCCCGCCTCGCGGTGAAGTTTCGTTAAAAACAACGAAAATCTGAACTTATCGCTACGCGCTATTTTATAAATCAGTCTGTTCTTTCCTTTTTTTAATTGAATCGGTTTTAAGTCGTTTAACGGCATATAGAGGGGGTAATCGGACCTCTGCGATATAATTTCCCCGTTTAAAAACAGTTTATACGGGGCGTTGTTGCCGACCATTATTTCCGCATCCGTCGCTTCGTCGAGATAAAATTCTCTCGCGAGATAAACCACGCACGGACCTTTGTAATTGACAGCCGATTCGATGTCGACGATCTCCTCGCCCGAGAATAGAACCTCGTCGGGAATCTCGTCGCCGAGTTTATCCACGTCGAGATATTTTTTATCGATATTCACGAATCCGTTGAACATCTCGAAAAGAGTGTCCGGCATACGCCCCTCGAACGGACATTTATCGGAAACCGTAGTGTCGTAATTATCGAAAAACGGACCGTAAACGTTGTATTTAGCCGCTCGCGCGAACCCGAAACGCTTGACGAGCGCGCCGAACGCGCCCGAAAATTCTATAACCGCGTCCCTTAAAACGCCTTTGTCTTCCGCTCCGCCGATAACGTCCTGCCCGAACGCGACGGACGAAAACGCGGGGATTTTTATCTTTTCCTTTCTTTCGGTTTTCACTCCGTGTAAGGGCGTAACCGTCAGCAAACCGCCGATTTCCTTATCGTAAGGGTTAATTATTTCGATTTTTATCGTCTTTTTTTCGCCCGCACGGATAACAGGCTTCCCTTCATAATACACCTTAATTTCGGGCATAACGCGATATTTCGGGTAATTACAGACGAAATTTTGCGGAATATTTTCGATTTTCGTGTCGTTAAGCCCGTCCCTTATAAGCGCGTAAGCCGCCTCGAAAGTTTCTTTCGCCAGATCGCCGAGTTTGCCCTCGCTTCTTAAAACCGAAGCCGTTCCGACGAGATAATCGTCGCCGATGCGCCCGAGCCATTCTTTCGGCAAGCCGCTTTTGCCTCGGATTATTCCTATAACAGAACCCGCCGTTGCGGACGTACAATCGGTGTCGTAGCCGCAATTCACGGCGATGAGCATCGTTTTATCGAAAAAACCCTCGCCGTAAAGGAGAGCGAGAACCGTCACACCCGCGTTGACTACCGAATAAGACGCGTCCGACGAACCGTATTTCTTTATGAGTTTTCTGCGGGCGGTTTCCCAGTCGGGCGTGTTTTTTGACCATTCGAGAACGCTCGAAATACAGTTGAACAATTCGGATTGCTTATCCGCGTATCCGAGCGCCTTTATTATTATGGTCCTTATGTCCGTACAAAAAAACGCTTCCGCTTCCATCGCCGCGAAAAAACACTCGGCGTAAACGCTTTCGCTTCCGTGGTCGATAAATCCGTCCTTTTTGCAAAGGCTCACGGCAAGGTCGGGATTGCCGGGCGAAACGAGCGCCCACAATTCGCTCCTTATCGGGCAACCGTTGGACCATTTGAAAAAGTCGTTGCAGAAAACGCCCGAATCGGGCGGATAAATGCCGAGTTCGACGTTTTTTATCGCCGTGCGGTATTCGTTCGCCCAACATTTGTTGTAATTCATAAACGCGTCCGCCAGGTCATCCGCGGTGAAATTGAACCCTTTTTGTTGCAAAACGCGCTGCAGATACATTATCTGCAAATCGAAATCGTCGTTCGGGGGAAAAGAATCGGGGAAAACGTTGTCGAACGTGTAATTCATCTGCTCTTTGTTGTTTTCCTGTTTCGCGCCGATTTTTCCTCCGGCGCACTTGCCTATCCATGCTCCGTAAACCTTATCTATATATAAATCGTAATCAATTTTAAGCATAAAAACTCCGTTTCGCAGCCCCGGACTATGTTTCCGCCGCGCCGTCAAGATAATTATATTGTAAAAAAAGTTAAATTTCAATGGCTAATTTTATTGTTTTTGGCCGCATTGAGTGGCGATTTTTATCAACAACTCCGCAGTCGTCGGGGTTTGGCTCGCCATCGCGTTGCCTTTTGAGAAAAAACGGTGAAAATCACGCAAAAACAGTTGAAATTATACTCATATTGTTGTATTATTTATAAAAAAATAAAATTTTTTACATTTACAAATGACGAAACGAATAATCAACTTACTATTTTTTATTGTTTTAAACGTTTTCGCCGCAAGCCTGAGCGGAATTATCCCTCTCTTTTCTCATTCGGCAAACGCCGAAGCCGGACTCGCAATATTATCCGTTACCTGTCAGCCTTATGATGGACTTGTCGTCGCCACGAACGACGAATCGCCCGATTTCAGAATCGACGAAAACTCCGTCGCCCTTTTCGACGGAGATAAAAAGATCGGACTTTCCGTCGGCGAATGTACGCCCGTCGCCAGCGGCGAAGTCGGCATACCTCTCGATTCGTCTTTTTCCGCGCCGGATAAACTCAAAGTGGTTTTCGGCAAAGGTTTCGCCGTTTCGGAAAACGGAGCGCGGCTTGCAGATGAAGAAATATGGATTTACGAATCGTTCGAGGAAGAATTTTCGCTGATTCGTTTCCGCAAAGAATCGCCTGCGGACGACGATCCGGACGAGTTCGCCGACGAGAGCGTTTCCGAAGAAAGCATTACCGAGAGCGAAAGTTCTTCGGAAAGCGAATCGGAAAGTTTATCCGAAAGCGAGAGTTCTTCGGAAAGCGAATCGGAAAGTTTGCCAGAAAGCGAGAGTTCTTCGGAGAGCGAATCGGAAAGTTTATCCGAAAGCGAGAGTTTTTCGGAAAGCGAATCGGAAAGTTTATCCGAGAACGAAAGTTCTTCGGAGAGCGAATCGGAAAGTTTATCCGAGAGCGAAAGTTCTTCGGAAAGCGAAAGCGAATCCGGGAACGATGAAAGCGAAAGCTTGCCCGAAAGCGAAAGCAACCCGGACGGCGAAAGCCCGCCGACAAGCGAGAGCCGTACCAAAGACGAAAGCAACCGTACTCCGACCTCGGAGAACCACGAAAGCGGATGCAAATCGGATATTTACCCCTGCATGACAACGGGCTTGTTCGCCACGTTCACCGCGTCGGCATTTATATTCTTCAACAATAAAAAACAATAAATCCGTCAATAAAAACGATACCGCGCAACTCTGTTCGGTATCGTTTTATTTTTATGCCGTCCGAAAATAAAGCGAACCGCAACGAAAATTCGGCATGTCGGCAGCAATCCGCAGACGACGGACAAATTTACATAAAATTTACAATTCCTAAACCGTAACGTGATAGTTAAGTTTTCCGCAAAGGGGTATAATACGGGTGTAAATCGAAAGAAAAGGAGATTAAAAACAGAAATGAAAAAGGTATTAACATTGTTGTTTATCTGCATAATTGCAATATGCGGAACGTTGGGACTTACCGCATGCGGCGGTGAAAAGAACATTACGGTGGTTGCAAGAGATCAGGGCAGCGGCACGAGAGAAGCGTTCGACAAAGTCGTTACGGACGGAAACGGAAACTTTCTTGAAATGAAGAAGGACGGGAAAAAGGTTTTCTATACCACCGACAAAGCGGATTTGATGAAAGAAACGGGAACCGTAATGAGCAAAGTGGCGAGCGACAAAAACGCAATCGGCTATATCTCGCTCGGCTCGGTAAACGACACTATTAAAGTCGTTAAAGTGAACGGCGTAACGCCCTCGGCGGCAACCGTTCTCGACGGAACTTACGCAATTCAAAGACCGTTCGTCATAATGACGAGTTCGACGACGACGCTCAACGAAGTAACGGCGGACTTCCTGCTTTACTTAAAGAGCGCGGCATCCAAAACTCACGCCGACGCGGCAGGCTGCATATATCTTGAAAATCCGGCGCAGAGAGCGAACGCAGGCGAAACCCCCATTGCGGTTGAAACTTACGAAGTTAAATCGGCGTTGCCCGCAGGCGGCAAAATAACCCTCAGCGGCTCCACTTCGATGGAAAAATTCATCAAAGAGGCGATGAGCGGCTACGCGGCTCTTTACGGCAAAACTGCGGACGACGTGTTCGAGGCTCTCGACCTTAAAGGTTCTTCGGTGGGCAGAACCGCGGTTAAAAACGATAAGAACGGAAACGTAATCGGTCTTTCGTCGGCG
Source organism: uncultured Eubacteriales bacterium (assembly GCA_900548285.1). GTDB lineage: Bacteria > Bacillota > Clostridia > Christensenellales > Borkfalkiaceae > UBA10281. The sequence goes on from URKE01000017.1 coordinate 24,759, forward strand.
GCAGTAAAGGAAGACGGAATCAACAGTTTCAACGTTGCGCTCGACGCGGTTGCGGTTATCGTTAACAACGACAACGCGGCTATAACCGACCTGACTCTCGCTCAACTTTACGATATCTACACCGGAAAGATCACGAAGTTCAGCGAAATAAAATAACGGAAAAATTATGAAAACTGCGAACTTTAAAGAAAAAGCAGGAAAAACCGTGTTTACGATTGCGGCGATGATTTGCGTTATCGCCGTTATCGCCATATTCGGGTTTATGCTCGTAAAAAGCCTGCCGGCGTTCAGAAAAATAGGTTTCTTCAACTTTGTTTTCGGAGATAACTGGTCGCCGGACAGACTGGATAAATACGACGACGCGTCCCTTTCCGGCACTTACGGTGTTTTTAAGATGATTATCGGCACGCTCGCGGCGACGGTGGGCGCGCTCGTTATCGGCGGAACGCTCGGATATTTCACGGCGGTGTTCATCGCTTTCTACTGTCCCGAAAGGCTGAAAAAGATATTCTCGTCCACGGTGAATCTGCTCGCGGGTATTCCTTCCGTCGTTTACGGATTTTTCGGAATAACGTTTCTGCTTCCGCTCCTCGCGAACTTCGCTCCCAACAACGGCAGCGGACTTCTGGCGACGTCGCTCATTCTCGGCATAATGATTATGCCCACGGTGGTTTCGCTTTCCAAAACGAGCCTCGAAGCCGTGCCGCGCGCTTATTACGAAGGCGCGCTCGCGCTCGGTTCAACCCATTCTCAGGCGGTTTTCGGGACGGTTACGAAAGCGGCTGAATCGGGCGTTACGGCGTCGCTCGTCTTAGGCATAGGCAGAGCGCTCGGCGAAACGATGGCGGTGGTTATGGTTGCGGGCAACTCGGTCGCTTACCCGGATTCGCTTTTCAACAGTTTCAGAGTTTTAACGGCGAACATAGTTATGGAAATGGGTTACGCGGGCGAGGTTCAGCAGGGCGCGCTCGTCGCAACGGGCGTAATTCTGCTCGTCTTCGTGCTTATCGTCAACCTGATTTTCGGCGCGATATCCAAAAAAACAATTAAATCCGCCGTGAACAAAACCGGTCTTTTCTCGCGGATTTTCAAAAAAGACGACGAAAAAAGCGGCGTTAAAAACAGCGTTGCAAGCGGCGTTGCGAGCAAGATTACAAGCGGCGTTGCGACCGACGAAAAAGGCGGCGAAAAAAACGACGCGAAAAACGGCGTAACGAAACGCAATATCTTTTTTGAAAAAATCGGCGATTTCTTCTCCTCACTGAAATATAAAATGAAAACGGCGTCCGTCGGCGCGGGCGTTTCGGTCGGCGCGGGAATCTTCGCGGGGATAACGCTCCTGCTGATTATAGGCTTCGTGCTTGTTAAAGGCGCGCCCACGCTCTTTTCAAACCCGCATCTGCTGTTCGGCAAATACGAGTTCAACAGCGAAAAAATCACCATTCTGCCGTCGATAGTCACAACTCTTATGACGCTCGCGCTGAGCCTTCTCGTAGCGGTGCCGATAGGAATATGCACGGCAATTTTCCTTAACGAATACGCCAAAAAAAACAACGTCTTCATAAAAATCATCCGCGGGGCGATAGACCTACTTAACGGCGTGCCGTCGATCGTTTACGGGCTTTTCGGAATGATTACGTTCGTCGCGCTGATAAAGGGCAGAAGCACGATTATGGCAGGATCGCTCACTGTGGGCATAATGCTTCTCCCCACGATCGTCCGCTCAACGGAAGAAAGCCTTAAATCGGTTCAGGACAGCCTGCGCGAGGGAAGTTTCGCGCTCGGCGCGGGTAAAATGCGTACCATATTCAAAATCGTTCTCCCCTCCGCTCTGCCCGGGATTTTATCGGCGATTATCCTTTCCATGGGGCGCGTGATATCGGAATCCGCTCCGTTCATTTACACGATGGGTTCGGTTATTTCGGCGATGCCCGCGGGATATTTCGACAGCAACGCAACTCTCGCCGTCGCGCTGTACAGGCTTTCGGGCGAGGGCTGGTACGTTAACGAGGCTTACGCGACGGCGGTCGTTCTTATCGTTCTCGTGCTTGCGCTTAACTTTCTGGCAGAACTCATCGCGGGCAAACTCAACAAGAAATTACAAGGTAAGAAATAATGAAAAAAACAAGTGAAACAAACGAATACGGACAGAATATATCGGTTAAAAACGCCAACCTTTGGTACGGGGATTTCCAGGCGATAAAAAACATAAGCGTCGAGATACCCGAAAAGCAGGTTACGGCTTTTATAGGCCCTTCCGGATGCGGAAAATCCACGTTTTTAAAATGCTTCAACCGCATGAACGACCTGATTGACGGTTGCAGAATAACGGGCGAATTTCTGATAGGAAACACCGATATTTACGGAAAAATCGACGTGAACGAACTGAGAAAAAACGTGGGAATGGTTTTCCAGAAGCCCAACCCCTTCCCGATGAGCGTTTACGACAACGTCGCTTACGGACCGAGGACGTTCGGAATTACGAAACGCGCGGATCTGGACGAAATAGTGGAAAAATCGCTGCGTCAGGCGGCGATGTGGGACGAACTTAAAGACAGGCTGACTAAGTCCGCGCTGGGCTTGTCGGGCGGTCAGCAGCAGCGGCTTTGCATTGCGCGCTCGCTCGCGGCAACGCCTAAAATTCTGCTCATGGACGAACCGACTTCCGCTCTCGACCCCATCTCGACGGGAAAAATAGAAGAACTCATCGACGATCTGAAAGAAAAAGTCACGATAGTCATAGTTACGCACAACATGCAACAAGCGACGAGAATCGCCGACAAAACGGCGTTTTTCCTGCTCGGCGAACTCGTGGAATTCGGCGACACCGAGGATATTTTCACTTCCCCGAAGGACGAACGCACGGAAAGATATATAACCGGGAGATTCGGTTAGCCACAGGTGATTGCGTTCGAACTCGGTCTTGCATTGTGTTTTTGACTAATACGTCGTTGCGTTCGCGTGTTATACGTACAGTATTAGCGCGCTCACGCGCCTTGTCTTAGCCTAAAAACGCAAGGCAAGACTTGTAGCCGAGAAGAACCCCCGATCTATCCCGCCTCAAAGGCGCCTTTTCTGCGCTTTAAGGCAAATGCGCCCTTGTAGTATTCGTATACAACTTCGGTTGCCTTTTCCATAAATCTTCAGAAAAGTCGGCTTTGAGGTTGCCCTATATTATTTAATCCTTGATACTGCAAATTTTCAGGCGTGCCTTGCGATTAAGTCGAGGCGTTTCCGCGGGTTAATATACAAATATAAGCCGCGGAAAGAACAATGAATTAAGCGTGAGGCACGCCTGAAAATCGGGTTTATCGGGGGTTCTTCTCGGCTATCAACCAAAACGCCGATATTTTTGATGATTTTTGGCAAAGACGAACGCAGATGTACTTGCCGTACTTCAAGCGAGAATTTGACAAAAAGCGCATAAATTGCGGCGTTTTGGCGGGTTCAAACGCAATCGCCTGTGGCTAAATCGGCTTAACGATTGACTTTTTTATAAATTTCAGATTATAATTAAGGAGGACAAGGAAATGTCTGTAAGAAAATTATTTGAAGAAGAACTGTCCGGACTCAAAACCGAACTGGTGGAAATGTGCCGGCTTACGGAGCAAATGATAAACAACGCCATAACCGCGCTCGTCAACCGCGACAGAGAACTCGGCAAAAGCGTGGGACTGGCGGACAAACGCGTGGACGAATACGAAATGGACATAGAAAAACGTTGCATGAGAATTTTGTTGCGGCAGCAACCCGTGGCGAAAGATTTCCGCGAAGTTTCCACCGCGCTTAAAATGATAACGGATATCGAACGTTTCGGCGATCAGGCGAGCGACATAGGCGATCTCGTTTACACTATGCCGGGCGAAAGATATATCAAAAAACTCGAACATATCACCGCCATGGGCAATCTCGCCGAAAAAATGGTGAGAGAGAGCGTGGATTCGTTCATAAGCAACAACGAGGCTTTGGCAAACGAAGTGATCGCGCTCGACGACAAGATGGACGATCTGTTTTTAACGGTGAAAAAAGAACTCATCGAACTTATCAAAAAGGACGGCGCGAACGGCGATCAGGCGATTGAACTGATGATGGTTGCCAAATATCTGGAAAGGATAGGCGACCACGCCGTGAACGTTGCCGAATGGACCAAATACAACGAAACGGGGGTACACGAAAAATTCTGATGAAAGACATGATTTACGTCGTCGAGGACGACGAGGGAATGCAGGAAGTTTACGAAGGCGCGTTCGAGGAGAACTATCAGACGCGTATTTTCCCGAACGGCGCGGATTTCTTCGAAGCGTTCAACGCCCAAAAGCCCGACCTTATAATTCTCGACATAATGTTGCCCGAAATGGACGGATTTACCATTCTCACCAAAATAAGAGAAAAAGACGAAAAAGTGCCGGTTATCTGCGTAAGCGCGAAGTCGGACGAAATAAGTTTCGTAAAAGGGCTTAACAAGGGCGCGGACGATTATATGGCAAAGCCGTTTTCCGTTCTCGAACTTTTAGCGAGGGTTAAAACGAACTTGCGCCGCTCCAAACTCTACGTGACGAGCGCGGACGGATTCGTTGTTAACAACAACGTTTATAAGATTTTTTATAACGACAAGGACCTCGGGCTTACGCTCAAAGAGTTCGCTCTTTTGAAACTTCTCATCTCCAACGCGGGCGTGACCGTGCCGAGAGAGGAATTGTTCGCCGAAGTGTGGGGCGACGACTATATGGGCGAAACGCGCACGCTGGACATGCACGTGGCAGCGATTCGCGACAAAATCAAACAAGCGGGAGGGAACGACTGTATCGTCACCGTAAGAGGCGTAGGATACCGTTTTGAAAATAAATGAAAAGAAAAACTTTTTTGCAGATATTTCTTCTTACGCTCTTCTGCATATCCATTCTGTTCGTTTACGGAATAATCGCCGTGAAATCGAACTCCAAAACGATAATTAAAGAACGCCTCGAAGAGGAAACCAAACTCGCCTGCTCGCTCATCAAATCGACGGACGATTTTGACAGTTTCTCCGATTATTATAACGACAACGCTCTGCGTATCACCGTTATCGACCTCGAGGGAAACGTGCTGTTTGAAAGCGACACCAAAGCCCCGCTTGAAAACCATATCGACCGCGAAGAGATAAGAAACGCGATAAAAAACTCTCCCGAAGCCGTGGAAAGATATTCCGACACGTTCGGCTGCGAAATGACTTATTACGCCCTTAAAACCGAACTCGACGACGGAACGAAAGTTATTCTGCGTATGGCTCTGAAAAGCAGTCATATCAACGGTTATTTCATAATCACTCTGCCCATTCTCTTCATGGTGCTTTGCATTTCGCTCGGGTTTTCGATTGTATTTTCGGACGTTATTTCCAAAAAAGTCACGAGCAAAATCACAGACGTGGGCAAGAGCCTGCGGAGCCTGAACGACGGAAATTACGCGCCGATAAAAACGAGTTCCGACGAACCGGAATTATACACCGTGTTAAACGAGATAAACGAACTCAATTCGAGTATTCATAAGCACATTCGCAAGGAAACGGAAGAACGCAACAAACTCGACACCGTTCTCGAAAACGTTTACCAGGGAATTCTCGCAATCGACAGAAACAAAAAGATAATCTTCGCCAACAAGAGCGTTATGAAATTGTTCGGTTGCGCCGAAGAGCCGTCGGGAAACGACGTCGTTTTTCTGATTGACGATCTCGCGCTCTGCAACCTTATTTCCGAACATCTCGGCGAAGATTTCGGCGGAGAATACTCATATAAAGGCAAGGATCTTTCCGTTGTTATCAAAAACGCCGACGACGCGGGCAACGAATGTTCGATAGTCATCTTCACCGACGTGACCAAAGAAAAGGAAATGACCAAGCAGAAGAACGACTTTTTTGCAAACGCATCTCACGAACTGAAAACGCCCGTCGCGGTGATGCAGGGGCTTTCCGAACTTCTGCTCGCGAAAAACTTAGACGAAAGTTCCGAAAAACAGGTGGAAAGAATCCACAAGGAGAGCCTGCGGCTTTCCTCTCTCATAACGGACATGCTCGAACTCAGCCGTCTCGAAAACGGCGGACAATCGGAAATGATTTTATCCGAAGTGAACCTGAAGGAAACGGCGGAAGAAGCGCTCGGGGAACTGTCCGCTAAAATGGCGGAAAAAGGCGTAACCGCAACCGTAGCCGGCAACGGAACGATCGACGGCGACGCGAAGAAAATTTATGAACTCATTGAAAATCTGTGCGGCAACGCGGTTAATTACAACAAGGAAAACGGCAAAATCGCCGTCGATATAACCGAAAACGGCGATAACGTCATCTTTAAAGTATCGGACACGGGCATAGGCATAGAAAAGGAAAACATACCCCGGCTTTGCGAAAGATTTTACCGCGTGGATAAATCACGCTCCAAAAAAACGGGCGGAACGGGGTTAGGACTTGCAATCGTGAAACATATCTGCGCGTTGCACAACGCCACGCTTTCGATCGACAGCGACATCGGCTTAGGCACGACCGTTACCGTAACTTTCAACAAGGCAAATCGTTAAACGGTTGCCGCGTCTTTCGGCAAGGCAAGTCGCCGACAGAACCGAAATACGCAAAAAAGGAAGAACAGGCTCGTTCTTCCTTTTTTATTATTTTTACCGCTTAAAGCCGCGGGGTGTTCGCCTATACCACCGAAAATCGCTCGATAATCGACTTATAGCGCGGTTTTTGAACTTTGTTTATAGTTTTTATTGCTGTCCGGCATCGGCTCCGGAAACTTTTTCAGGGGCGTATTTCCCGCTCTTTTTATGCGATTTCACACATTCCGTGAGCAGAAACTCTATCTGACCGTTCACCGATCTGAAGTCGCTTTCCGCCCATCTTGAGAGTTCGTCGAACAATTCCGCGCTTATCCTGAGCGGAATCTGTTTTTTCTTTCCGTCGCTCATCTCAATAAAGACTTCCGGAATTTACTACGGGCTGAGCGTCGCGATTGCCGCAAAGAACGACCAGAAGATTTGAAACCATAGCCGCTTTTCTCTCTTCGTCAAGGTCTATCGTTCCGTGTTCTTTAAGCCTTTCGAGAGCCATTTCGACCATACCGACAGCGCCGTCCACGATCATTTTTCTCGCGTCGATAACCGCCGAAGCCTGCTGACGCTGAAGCATGACCGCCGCAATCTCGGGCGCGTAAGCAAGGTAAGTTATGCGGGCTTCGATGATTTCAAGCCCCGCGATCTCCACTCTCGCCTGTATTTCCTTCTTGATTCTTTCCGCAACGACTTCGCTCGAACCTCTCAGGCTCCCTTCGTCCGCTAAGCCGTCACCCGTGGTGTCCACGTTTGGCGCAACGTCGTAAGGGTAAATTCTGACGATATTTCTGAGCGCGCTGTCGCACTGCAGAGAAAGATATTCCTTATAGTTATCCACGCAGAACGCCGCTTTCGCCGTGTCCACGACTTTCCAGGTTACGGCTATGCCGATTTCTACGGGATTGCCCAGGCAGTCGTTTATCTTCTGACGGTTGTTGTTGAGCGTCATTATTTTGAGCGATATTTTTTTGTTCGGGACAGCCGCAACGTTCACCGTTACGCCGTCGCTGTTCACGCTTTTTGCCGGCGAGAGAGTTTTAACGTCGCCGCTCTGATTGAGTTTCGTATCCGAAGCGGGATTGACCGCCGAACAGAACGGATTGATTGCGTAAAACCCTTCGCCTTTGAGCGTGCCTATGTATTTGCCGAAAAGCGTTAAAACCAACGCTTCCTGCGGTTTCAGAACCCTGAGCCCCGCAAGCATAAAGATAGCCGCAATTACGAGAACAAACGCCGCCGCAATAAGCGCGCCGCCCGCCGCCTCGCCGTTTTCGAGATTGATTCCGCCGTAAACAAAGCAGGCAATGCCGACGATTACGAACGCGACTCCCAGCAAAAGGTTACGCATTCCATGCTTTTTGCCATCCAGAATTTTTTCTTTCATTTTTTCTCTCCTTGAAATTGTTTTGATATCGTTATGATATCACACAACCCCGCCGTTGTCAAGCGGAAAAGCGAAAATTATTTAAAGAAATTAAACGCCATTATCACAACGCCCAAAACGACGAGAACGATACCCGTTGCGCGGTTAAGAGTTTTCGGTTGCGCTTTGTTGGCGAAAACCGCGGCGATTCTCGCCCATAAAAACGTGAATGCCACGCACAGACATAAAATAAGAATATCCGGCAAACCGCCGATCGCGAAGTGCGAAACCGCGCCGGTGAGGGCGGTGAACGTCATTATAAACACGCTCGTTCCCACGGCTGTTTTCAGTTCGTATCCCATAACGCTCGTCAGAACGAGAAGCATCATCATTCCGCCGCCCGCGCCGATAAATCCGCAGATAAAACCTATAACGACGCCGCAGATAATCGATTGAATAACCCGCTTTTTTGCGGAAACCTGCTCCATGTTTTCCCTTGTCGTCATAACGGGGCGAACGATGAACTTAACGCCGAGCAAAAACGTCATAAAAACGGAAAAACCGCCCATCGTGGACGTGGGAACGAGGCTCGCGACGTAACTCCCGACCATCGTAAACGCAAGTACGCTGACCATCATTATAATGCCGTTTTTGACGTCCAGATTTTTGTTTTTATGATAAGTGTAAGCCGAAACCGCGCTCGCAAGCACGTCGGACGCAAGGGCGATTCCCACCGCCATATATGGGTCCACGCCCAGAAACGTTATCAGCATGGGGCTGATGACCGCCGCCGCGCTCATTCCCGCAAAACCCGTGCCGAGCCCCGCGCCCATGCCGGCGAAAAACGTTACCAGAACTGTCAGAAAAATTTTCATTTCTTATCTTCCTCTTCCAAAATCGCGTTTAAATTTCCTTTTATCACGCCGAGAGCCGACAAAAACGCTTTCAATTCGCCGTCGCCGAGGTTCGCGAGCATTTTGTCGAGAAATTCGCTCTGAATTTCTCTCCCCCGAGATATAACCGCCATCGCCTTTTCGGTGCAGATCAATTCGGTTTTTCGTCTGTCGCCTTCCACGGTTTTCCGCTCGAGATAGCCCTCCCGAACCAGTTTATCCACGTTTACGGAAACGAGATTCGCTTTGATGTGGCGTATTTCCACGATTTCGCCCGCGGTTTTATATTTCGGATTATTACCCAGAAACATCAGAATATCGAACGCCGTCTGCGGCAAATCGAGTTCTTTGCAGATCGGTTTGCAAACGACGTTATATGCCAGCGAAATGGTTCTGGCAATCTCAATGTTGAAATGCATTTCGTGTCGCTCCATTTTTGAATTGTTCATTTTTGAAGTATTTTAGCATGCGACGGCGTCATTGTCAAGCGATTTTATGCGTTTTAATCCGCGTTAAATTCATTTTCTGTCAGAAACAGAACAAACGTTGCCGGACAATTCAGCCTTGCATATAATCGGCTTTTTCGATTTTATCCCAGACGTCTTTCAGTAGTTTTCCGTCCACACGAGCGTTATCGTAAAATTCTTCCGCGCTCGGGAAAACAGCCTTCTGCCCGCCGTATTTCAGACGAATATTTCCGTATTCGTCGTAATAAACCGCCGCCTCGATACCTTTATAATAAAACGTCATTTCGCTGTACATTTCAAGCCCCGCAATAAAATCGTCGAAATCGGGCTTTAAAGGCTTGCCCTCTCTGTAAAGTCGCCTTGCTTTGCCGAGGGAAACAAGGTTCGGATACTGAACTTTATCCGGAACTTTCTCGTCGTCTCTGCCAAGTCCCCACGAGCAGTTATCACACTCCCCGTTGCCAAACTGATCGACCGCGCAAATTTTGCCGCACACGGGGCATTTTGCAAGAAAATCAAGCGCGTAAGGGTCTTTATAATCGATATATTTAAAATCGCGCGGATTGAGCCCGACGACGTTTCGGTTGCGCTTTTCAAAATCAAACCTTGCCTGTTCGCGCGGCGGCAAATCTTTTACCCACTCGTAAGTTGTGGGCAAAAAAGATTTCACGTTCCCTTTCCTTTTCATCGCCCCGAACGGCTCGTCGTAACACAACACAAGGCTCGGCTTTATCCTCTTTATCATTTCGTTATAACCGGTCATAAACGACGATTCATCGTTCTCACGATAATAAGCGCAAACAAAAACGACAGCCCCCTCCTCGATTCCGTCAAAGCAAAAATCGAAAGATTTTTCGTCGCCCCAACTCACCGTGGGGATAACGTTAAGCCCACGGCTTTGCCAGAACGCGCCGCACCAGCGATTTTTAAAAACGCTCTCGATCTGAAGAGCGAGGGGCATATTCGTGAATATACTGAAATCCGGACTGAGCAGGCAATAATATTGCTTTAATTTTTCCAACTCGTCGGCCGCCTTTTCATAAACGTTTTCAAATTTCCAATCGTATGTGAAAAAGTGCAGAGTTTTATCCCTGTTTTTACTATCGTCGGGTTTTGCGTCGGAAAAACTCATAAGTTTTATTTTTTCGACGTCGATATCTTGTTTTCTTATTATCGGAAAATCGTATTTGCCCGCCGATTTGCCGTTGTATAAAAACTCGTTTCTCACCAAATCCTGTTTTCTTTTTTGTTTATCAATTTCATATTTTGTATCTTCCATAAAATTCCCCCTTAATGATATTTTATATAGTCCGGGTCAACGTGTTCCTTTATTCTCTGCCCTTCGCCGTTTTCCCACTCCCGGTCATGATCGTGAGGGAAAGGCATTTCCCCGCTGTGACTATAATCTCTGTTCCTTATTGCGAGCCCGAGATAATCATACCATCTTTCTTGCACAAGTTCTCTTTTTTGATTATATCTTTGAACTTTAGAGTTAGGTTTGCCTGTTTTTTTCAAACTTCTTGCGTCGGTCGCGTTTGTTCCGCAATTTGTTACGCCGCCTGCTCCCATTATATCACCTCAATGATTTTTTGTCTGCATTTTACATAAAATTATCGCAAAGTCAATCATATAGTGTATCATAAAAACAAATTGAAAATTGACGATCGACGGCAACGGGTTGCCGCGTAACGACTTCGCTCGGATAACGCACCACGAAAAAGGACAGGCAATCTGCCACGCTTTTACATTTCGAGTTTTCGGAATATTGCCGTTTCCCGCAAGCGGGAGTCCCTCGGCAAGAATTTGCCTTACGGCAAATTGACGATCGACGGCAACGGGTTGCCGCGTAACGACTTCACTCGGATAACGCACCACGAAAAAGGACAGGCAATCTGCCTGTCCTTTTTCGTGGTGCGCCATAAGGAATTCGAATCCCTAACCTTTGGTTCCGTAGACCAACGCTCTATCCAGTTGAGCTAATGGTGCAAAACATGCGAGCCGGAGCCTTGCGAAGCAAGCAAAATTCCAGACTGCACGAATAATTATATATCTTTCGGTCGCGTTTGTCAATCGTTTGGGGGCAAAAAATCGAAATAATGATAAAAATGTGAGAAAAGAAGACCAAGAGGGGAGTAATTGATTAAATTGAATGAAATAAATCGAAATACTCTTGATTTTTTTGCCGATGTAATGTATAATTAAAACAGGGAGAGGTGTAAGCGACGGAAGCGTCGCGCTTGTTTTCGGTACCGATCGCCGCTTGGCGGCGTGGTATAAAATATATTGACGGGAGAAAAAGGTATGATCAACATTATTTACGGACTTAAAGGCAGCGGTAAAACTCAGAAAATCGTGGATGCGGCAAACGCGAAAGCCGCCGAAAGCAAAGGTTGTGTGGTTTATATAACCGATCAGCCCACTCATTCGCCGTACGTCGTCAATACTATCAGATTTATCGACATCGGCAAATACAAAGCGGACACCGAGCAAACTCTTCTTGCTTTTCTCGAAGGTTTGCTTGCCGGAAACTACGACATCACCGACATTTATATCGACGGACCGGCAAAGTTCGTGAATAAGCCGGTGGAAGAAATGGAAGAATTTTACAAAGCGGTCGAGCTTTTATCGGCTGACCATTCGGTTCACTTCACCGTAACCGTTTCGGCGGAAGAAGTACCGGACTATATGAAAAAATATCTGTAAGGAAGACTAAACCATTGAGTGAAAACTTGACTTTCGGCGTAAAATTCACAGCCGAAGACTTTGAAAAAGCCGAGGAGCTCGATTTCGCGGGCAGACTGAAACTGTGCTGCGAAAAATTCGGCGCACCTTACCCGAGCGGCATTCCCGACGTATACGCGGACGGCGAAGACCCGGCTGCTCTTATAAAGCTTGACGAAAGTTTTTTCGTCCTTGAACTGTGGCAAGACCGACAGGTGTCGCTTGCCGTGCAATCGGGCGATTTTATCGTGACTGTCGCGTGCTTATTTTCGGCGTACGTCGATCTCGTTTGTGCGGAAGAAATTACCGCGGGCGAGCAAGTAAGCTTTGCCGTTCCCGAAAAGATGAACGAGTTTGGGAATATTGCCGAAAAAATTCCGGCTGCACTGCCCGTTTCGATTGTAAGCGCAGACCATGCGGACGAAATTACGCTGGAAGAAGTAAACGGCAGAATTTTCGACGAATACGGCTATATTTCAAGCCGGAATACCTCGGAAGCTTTGCACGCATGCGAATGCGTTCAGGACGAAGACGATCAGGCTCTCGTGGTAGTCGTGTCGCCCGACAGCCCGTACGACAGCGTTGAGTTCGCGCTCCGTTCGATAGGACAAAAGCCGAGCGGCGACAGACAGAAGGATAATATAAAACTGGAAAGTTTTACCGCATTACCCGTTCCCGAAAACTGAGAACGGTCGCATTGCGGAGCTACAAGCAAATTACGCAACTACAAAAAACAAACGCAAAGAGAGAGCAGCCATGTACGGATACGTTTTACCGCAAAAAAAAATAATACGACAGCAGGATTACATTCTGTATCGAGCTTTTTACTGCGGAACGTGTAAAACCACCGGTAAACTGTTCGGACAATGGGCGCGTT